>CAXTTB010000258.1:0-5748 GCA_964246905.1 uncultured Acetobacteraceae bacterium
CCGCCCGGGCCGGAGGCGGAGCCGGGCGGCGGGCTGTCCACGCCGTTCATCAAGCGCCCGGTCACCACCTTCATGCTGATGGCCGGCATCCTGCTGGTCGGCGTGCTCGCCTACTTCAAGCTGCCCATCGCGCCCCTGCCCACGGTGGATGTCGCCACCGTGCTGGTCACGGCGGAGCTGGCGGGCGCCGACCCGCAGACCAACACGGTGGCCGTCACCAACCCGCTGGAGAAGCAGTTCGGGCAGATCCCCGGGCTGACCTCGATCACCTCCTCCTCCGCCAACAGCTACGCCGAGATCACCCTGGGCTTCGGCTTCAACCGCACGGTGGACAGCGCGGCGCTGGACGTGCAGGCCGCCATCACCTCCGCCGCCGCCTTCCTGCCCACCCAGCTCGCGCAGCCGCCCTCCTACCGCAAGACCAACCCGGCGGCGACGCCCGTGCTCATCCTGGCGCTCACCTCCGACACGCTGCCGCTGACCACCGTGGACGACTACGGCGAGAACGTCTTGAGCCAGAACATCTCCCGCGTGCAGGGCGTGGGCCTCGTCACCATCGGCGGGCAGCAGCAGCCGGCCATGCGGCTGGAGATGGACCCGGTCAAGCTCGCCAACCTCGGCCTGACCATCGGCGACGTGCGGACGGCGGTTCTGAACGGCACCAGCATCTCCTCCAAGGGCGTGCTGCAGGGCCAGGCCAAGTCGCTGCCGCTGCAGGCCAACGACCAGATCATGGACACGGACGGCTACGACGAGATCGTGCTCGCCTGGCGCGACGGCGCCCCCGTGCTGCTGCGCGACGTGGGCCACGCCGAGATCGGCCCGGCCAACCTGCTGCTGGCCGGCTGGTTCGGCAACGAGCGTGCGGTCATCCTCAACGTGCTGCTGACGCCGGGCGCCAACGCCATCGCGGTGGTGGACAAGATCAAGGCGGAGCTGCCCCGGCTGCAGGCGGCGCTCCCCAAGGCGATGAAGGTCTCGGTGGTGTCCGACCGCACCCAGACCATCCGCGCCTCCGTCAGCGACGTGGAGAACACGCTGCTGCTGACCATCGGCCTGGTCGTCTTGACGATCTTCGTGTTCCTGCGGAGCCTCTGGGCCACCGTGATCCCGGGCATCGCCATGGTGCTGTCCATCATCGGCACCTTCGCGGTGATGTACGCGCTCGGCTACAGCCTCGACAACCTGTCGCTGATGGCGCTGTCCATCGCGGTCGGCTTCGTGGTGGACGACGCCATCGTCATGATCGAGAACATCTCGCGCTACCTGGAGGAGGGCATGGACCCGCTGCCCGCGGCCCTCCGCGGCGCGGGCGAGATCGGCTTCACCATCATGTCGATCTCCGTGTCGCTGATCGCCGTGTTCATCCCGCTGTTCCTGATGGCGGGCGTCGTCGGCAAGATGCTGCAGGAGTTCGCCGTCACCGTGTCGGTGTCCATCGTGGTGTCCGCCTTCGTGTCGCTGACGCTGACGCCCATGCTGTGCGCCCTGCTGCTGAAGCCTGAGAAAAGGGACCAGCGGCACGGGCGGCTGTACCGCGCGACCGAGCGGGCGTTCGAATGGCTGGCGGCGCGCTACGACCGCGGCCTGTCGGCCGTGCTGCGCCACCAGGTGCTGGCCCTCCTGGCCATGGCGGCGACCATCACGCTCACCGGCGTGCTGTTCGTGACCATTCCCAAGGGCTTCTTCCCGGAGCAGGACACCGGCCTCGTCACCGGGATCACCGAGGCGGCGCAGGACGTCTCGACCGAGGGGCTGGGCGCGCGGCAGGCGGCGGTCACGGCCATCATCCTCAAGGACCCGGCCGTGTCCAGCGTCGCCTCCTACATCGGCCCCGGCCCGTCCAACGCGGCGCCCAACCAGGGGCGCATGTTCATCACGCTGAAGGCCCTGGACCAGCGCGGCGAAGACGGCGGCGCCCCGCAGGTGATCGCGCGGGTCAACCAGGCCGTCGCGCAGGTGAAGGGCATCCGCCTGTTCCTGCAGGCCGCGCAGGACCTGACCATCGGCGCGCGCACCGCGAAGTCCGAGTACCAGTACACCATGGTGGACGCGGACCAGGCGGAACTGACGGACTACGCGAACCGCATGGTGGACAGGCTCCGCACGGTGGACGGGCTGGCGGACGTGAGCAGCGACGCGGAGGCGAGCGGCACGCTGCTGAGGCTGGACATCGACCGCAAGGCCGCCGCCCGCTTCTCGCTCACCACGCAGGACATCGACAACGCGCTGAACGACGCGTTCGGCGGGCGCACCGCCACCAAGGTGTTCGGCGCCCAGGGCCAGTACTTCGTCGTGGTGGAGGCGGACGCCGCGTCGCGCAGCGGGGTCAACGCCCTGGACCGCGTGTTCCTGCGGGCACCGTCCGGCGCCATCGTGCGGCTGAACGAGGTGGCGCAGGCGAGGACGATGACCGGGCCGGTGGTCATCAACCACCAGAACCAGTTCCCCTCCGTCACCGTGTCGTTCAACTTGAAGCCCGGCGTGTCCATCGGCGCCGCCGTCACCGCCGTGCAGCAGGCGCAGGCGGCGCTGCACCTGCCGCTCACGGTGCAGGCGTCGTTCCAGGGCACGGCGTCGGCGTACCAGACGGCGCTGGCCGGGCAGGCGGCGCTGATCGGGGCGGCGCTGGTGGCGATCTACCTGATCCTGGGGATGCTGTACGAGAGCTGGATTCACCCCATCACCATCATCTCGACCCTGCCGTCCGCCGGGCTGGGGGCGCTGCTGGCGCTGATGCTGGCCGGGATGCCGCTCGACGTGATCGGGATCATCGGCATCATCCTGCTGCTCGGCATCGTCAAGAAGAACGGCATCATGATCGTGGACTTCGCGCTGGAAGGGGAGCGCGCCGGGAAGTCGGCGACCGAGGCGGTGCACGAGGCGAGCCGCCTGCGCTTCCGCCCCATCCTGATGACCAGCATCTGCGCCATGCTCGGCGGCGTGCCGCTGATGCTCGGCAGCGGCATCGGCTCGCAGATCCGCACGCCCCTGGGCTTCACCATCGTGGGCGGCCTCCTGGTGTCGCAGGTGCTGACGCTGTTCACCACGCCGGTCATCTACATCGCCATGGACAGGCTCGGACGCGCGGTCAGCCGCGGGAAGGGGACGGACAAGACGGCTGAGAAGAAGCAGGCGGCGGGGGCGCCCGGATGAGGCGTGCCGCACTCCTGGCCAGCCCGGCGCTCGCCCTGCTTGCCGGCTGCAACCTCGGCCCCGACTTCAAGCAGCCGGAGACCACGCCGCCCACCGCATGGGAGAACGCCTCGCCGGGCGTGCGCGCCGCCTGGCCGGACCCCGATTGGTGGCGGGCGTTCAGGTCGCCGCAGCTCGACGCCCTGATGGCGCAGGCGCGCGCCGGCAACACGGACGTGGCGGCCGCCGCGGCGCGGGTCGTGGAGGCCGACGCGCAAGCCCGCATCGCCGGCGCCCCGCTGTTCCCGACGCTCGACGCGCAGACCAACGTCGGCCCGACCCGGCTGCTGAACAACACCGGGCGGGAGCGTCACCACACCACCTACCAGGGCCTGCTCAGCGCCAGCTACGAGCTGGACTTCTGGGGCAAGAACCGCGCCGCGCAGGAATCCGCGCAGGCCTCCGCCGCCTCCGCCCGCTTTGCCCAGGACGTGGTGTGGCTCAGCACGGCGAGCAGCGTCGCCAGCACCTACTTCGCGCTGCTCAGCGCGCAGGACCGGCTCAAGGTCGCGCGCGGCAACCTGGACCGGGCGGAGCACGACCTGCGCGCCGTGTCGCTGCAGCTCAAGCAGGGCACGGTGCCGCAACTGGCCGTCGTGCAGCAGCAGTCGCTCACGGCCACCGTGGCGGCGGCGATCCCGCCGCTGGAGCGCGAGCTGGCGCTGACCCGCAACGCCCTCGCGCTGCTGACGGGGCGGCTGCCGCAGGGAGTCGGGGGCGGCGCCGGGTCGCTGTTCGGCATCCCGGTGCCCACGGTCGCGCCCGGCGTGCCGTCCGAGCTGCTGGCCCGGCGCCCCGACGTGCAGAGCGCGGAGGCGCAGCTCATCGCCGCCAACGCCGACATCAAGGTGGCGCGGGCACAGTTCTTCCCGTCGTTCTCGCTGACCGCGCAGGGCGGGCTGACCAGCTTCGGCCTCACGCAGTACACCACGCCGCCGCTGTTCACCTACCTGCTGCTGTCCACCGTCACGCAGCCGATCTTCCGGGGCGGCGCGCTGCGCGGGCAGCTCGACCAAACGAAGGCCCGCTACCAGGAGCTGCTGGCCGGCACCTACCGCAAGGCGGTGCTGTCGGCGTTCGGCGACGTGGAGAACGCGCTCGTGGAGGTGAAGACCGCAGCCGACGAGGAGGCGGCGGTGCAGAAGAGCGTGGACACGGCGCAGCGGTCGTCCGGCCTGGCCGGCGCAGGGTATCGCGGCGGCACCGGGACGGTCCTGGACGTGCTGCTCAGCCAGACCGCGACCTTCACGGCGCGCGACCTGCTGGTGCAGGCGCGGCTCGACCGTTTGCAGTCGGTGGTGAGGCTGTACGCCGCGCTGGGCGGGGGATGGACGCCGCCCGCCTCCGCGTCCGTGGCGCAGGCGGATTCATCCGGTCGGTAGAAGCGCGCGCTCCACCGCGGCCTCGGCGTGGATGCGGGTCGTGTCGAACAGCGGCACCCGGTCCCGGACGCCCTGGTTGATGATGCGGTAGTACTCGGCCGAGCTTTCCCAGCTCATGCCGCCGATCAGCCCGACGACGCCCTGCTGCGGCACGCTGCGCCCCTTTTGCCACGTCCTTCAGGACATATGGCCAAATCTCATTAGTGTGTTAACCCGGGGCTTCATCCCTGATCCGAAATGTGACATGGATCGCATCGTACGTTCGCGCAACGTTAAAAAAGCGACGCCGCTCAGAAAGGTGAGGTAAGGTCCAGCAAGAGCACCGCCGCCCAGCCCGGGGCGGGACCGCATCGGCGCCGGGCGGAGCGCGGCGGCAACCAACACCCAACAGCCACAGGAATTGTGAATGACCGTTACGACGATTGGCGCCGGTTCGCAGAAGATGGCGCTCGCGATATCCGAGGACGCCTATGGCGGCGACGCGCAGTTCACGGTCGGCGTGGACGGCCAGCAGGTGGGCGGCACGCTGCCCGCGGCCACGCAGCCCCGCAGCCCCCAGTCGGACGTGGTGAACGTGCTGGGCGACTGGTCGGCCGGCGCCCACACCGTCACGGTGAACTTCCTGAACGACCTGTTCAACGGCACGCTGGCCACCGACCGCAACCTGTACGTGGACGGCGCGGCCTATGACGGGACGCCGGTCGATGGGGCGGCGCAGCCGCTCTACGCGAACGGCCCGGCGAGCATCGGCTTCACCGCCAGCCCGCCGATCCAGTCGGTCGCCGGCCCCGTCACGGTCGGCTCCGGCTCCGACACGCTGGCGCTGCGGGTGAGCGAGGACGCCTACAAGGGCGACGCGCAGTTCACCGTCGCGGTGGACGGCCAGCAGGTGGGCGGCGTCCTGACGGCCACGTCGCAGCACGGCGGCGGCGCGTCCGACACGGTGAACGTGCTCGGCAACTGGGCGGCCGGCGCCCACACGGTCACGGTGAACTTCCTCAACGACGCCTATGATGGCACGGCGGCCACCGACCGCAACCTGTACGTGGACGGCGCCACGTACGACGGCACGGCGGTCAGCGGCGCGTCGCTGCCCCTCGCGTCGTCCGGCCCCCAGAGCTTCGGCCTCACCGACCCGGGGTCCACCTTCACCTGGCCCGACCCCAGCACA
>CAXTTB010000259.1:0-5697 GCA_964246905.1 uncultured Acetobacteraceae bacterium
GTCCACGAGCCGCCCCCGACGTCGATCTCGACCTCGATGGCGGGGTGGGCTGCGCGGAACCGGGCCAGGACCGGGGCCACCATGCCGTCGAAGGCGGAGCGGGGCATGGTGAGCCGCAGGGGGCCGGACGGCTACCCGGACTGGACGGCCACGTCCTCCGCGGCGAGGAGCAGCTCGCGCAGGGCCGGCCCGGCGCGGCCCACGTACTCGGCCCCGGCATCGGTGAGGCTGATGCTGCGCGTTGACCGCCGCAGCAGCGGCGCGCCGACCCGCGCCTCCAGCTTGCGCACCGCCTGCGAAGCGGCGGAGGCGGAGATGCCAAGGCGTCTCGCGGCGGCGCTGAAGCTGAGCAGCTCCGCGACCGCCAGGACCACCGGCAATCCCTCCAGGGGGTCTTTCTGGCGCATTGGCCTCGATCATGAAGGTCTGCTTCACGGTGCTTAGCCTGTTGGGCGCCTAACGCACAGCTCTGGGCGGGCATAGCTTGGCTGGGTGATGGACATGATTGAGCACCTCGACCTCGCCGTGAACGGCGCCACGATCCACGTCGTCCGTTGCGGACGCGGCCGGCCCTTGGTGCTGCTGCACGGCTGGCCGGAGTTCTGGCTGACCTGGGAGCCGGTGATGGCCCGGCTGGCCGGCCACTTCCAGGTGGTCGCGCCCGACCTGCGCGGCTTCGGCGACAGCGACAAGCCTGCCGGGCCGTTCGGCCCGCGGGATCAGGCGCGGGACGTGCTCGCGACGTCGGCGCGCGCATGGGGGCGCCGGAGCGTCTGCAGGACACCTGGTACATGGCGTTCCATTCGACCGATCTGGCCCCGGCCCTGCTCGGCTCGTCGCCCGAGGCGGTCCGCATCTACGTCACGCATTTCCTGCGGCCCTGGTGCCATCGCAAGGATGCGTTCGACGACGTGCTGGACCGCTTCGTCGCCAACCTCCAGAAGCCCGGCAACCTGGCCGGCGGCTTCGCGCATTACCGGGCCTCCTTCGCCGGCCGGGTCGCGGCGATGAAGGGGGAGGTGCCCACGCTGCCGCCGATCACCCTGCCCACTTGCGTCCGCTGGGCGGAGCACGACCCGCTGTTCCCCTACGAATGGACGGACCGCCTCCATGAGACGTTCCCCGACCTCGACCTCGCCCCCTTCCCCGGCGTCGGCCACTTCCCGCACCGCGAGGACCCGGACAGGGCGGCCGCGGAGGTCGCGGCCTTCTTCGGCGCGCGGTGAGGGACGCGCCGGGCGGCCCTGCCCCGTCGCTGGGGCACGGCGCGGGCGGTGCGATGCTGGACAACCGGGCACTCGCGCTCATGGCAGCCGCGTGCGCCACGTCGGTTGCCAACGGCTACTACATCCAGCCGCTGTTGGTGGAGATCGGCGCGTCCCTCGCCGTGCCGGACCGGCTGCTCGGGCTGCTGCCGGCGCTGACGCAGGTCGGCGTGGCGGCGGGCGTGCTGTTCCTGCTGCCGCTGGCGGACCTCGTGTCGGCCCGGCGCCTGGTGCTGGCGATGATCCCGGCGCAGATGGCCGCCCTGCTGCTCGCGGCGGTGAGCGGCCGGGTGGCCATCCTGATGGCGGCCTGCCTGCTGATCGGCTTCGCCGGCATCACGCCCTACGTCCTGCCGCCCTATGCCAGCGCGCGGGTCAGGACGGCTGAGCTGGGGCGGATGACCGGGCTGCTCACGCGCGGGGTCATCGTCGGCATCCTGCTTGCCCGGACGGTCTCCGGCGTGATCGGCACGCATCTGGGCTGGCGCGCCGTGTACGTCGTGGCGTTGGCGGTGATGCTGGGCGTCCTGCTCAGCCTTCGCCGCCTGGTGCAGCCGGACGCCGCCGGAGCGCGGGACGGGCCGGCGGGATATCGCGCCCTGCTGCTGTCCATGGTCCGCCTGCTCCGCACCGTCCCGGCCCTGCGGGCCGCGGCGGCGTGCCAGGCCCTGAGCTTCGGCTCCTTCAATGTGTTCTGGCTTGGTTCGGGCTTCTACCTCCAGGGTCCGGAGTTCGGCTGGCGGCCAGACGCGGTGGGGGCTGTGGCGGTTGTCGGGGCGGTTGCCGCATCGGGCGGCGGCGTCCTGTCGTCGTTGGTCGGACCCGCATGGGCCGCCGGGGGGTGGCTGCTCCTGTGCGGCCTCGGGCTGGTTCCGGTCCTGCTTGCCGGCGTGATCGCGGCGGCCAGCCAGCGCGGCTGATGTCCTGTCCGGGGCCGGGCGAAATCTTTTTTGACCCGGCTGCGTTCAATCCCGGCTATGCAGGCAAGGTGCCTGTGCAACCGTGGCAAGGGAGATTGGGCGTGAACAACATCATTTACATCGTCGGGCTGGTTGTCGTGGTGATCGCGGTGCTGTCGTTCTTCGGACTGCGCTGAGGCAAGACGGGGCGGGGGGGGGGGGGGGGGGGGGCGCGGGGCGGCGCCGGCCCGGGGGGGGGGGGGGGGGGGGGGGGGGGGGGGGCCCCCCCCCCCGGCGCCGCACGTCAAGCGCGGCTGGTCATCTCGTCGATGGCCTGAATTACCCGGTCCTGATCCGCTTCCTTGAGAACCTCAAGCAGCTTTCCAAGACGGGAAACCGGGACGGTTGCGAGTTCAAGCGGATTTGCATACACTGCCTGCCCTTGAACCCTGATATGCGGGGTCAGCGCATGGTCCGGGGGCGACCCACGACTGCAACGGACCAGCGGCAGGACGACACGTCCGAGCCTTTGGTCGAGCCGGGTCGATTGCACCTGAACGACAAAAATGATGTCCTGGGTACGCCCAGGGCTTCGATAGACAGCGAATTGCGGCATGACTGCCTACAGGTTCGGAAAATCGTCTGACAAGAATCCGTGCTGTTCATTGAACGCGTTCAACGCCGAGATGACCTCGTCCAGCTTCTCGTCCTCCGCCCGCCTGCGCGCCTGCTCCTGCTGCACATAGCCGGCGAGAAGCTCCTCGACGGTGGCCGACAAGTTCCTGGTCGATTTCTTCGCCCGGGCTACAAGCTCCTCGTTGAGCGACAGGTTCACCGCCCGCCGCGGCCCGTTGCGGTCGTAGGAGGCGGAAGTCGCTGCGTTCGCCATGGCTGTTCTCCCTATACGCAAGATGCACGCACAGCTTACGCACGCCTTACGCACAACGCAAGCCTGCCAGCCTACGCCGCCGCCTGCGCCCGGGCCGCCGCCCGCGCCTTGCGCTCCTCCTTCTTGCTGGCGCCCCGGGCAGCGCCGGCCAGCTTGGGCGCGCGCCCCTTCTGCGACAGCAGCACCCGGTACTCGTCCATGTCGCCGTCATACGGGCGCACGGTGCCGCCATCGACCAGCCAAAGCTGGTCGGCCACCAACTCCACCAGATGCGGGTCGTGGGTGATCAGCAGCACGGCGCCGGGGAACTCGCCGAGCGCGCGCACCAAGGCGTCGCAGGCGTCGATGTCGAGGTGGTTGGTCGGCTCGTCCAGGATCAGCAGTTGCGGCGCGTCGCGGGTGGCGAGCGCCAGCAGCAGGCGGGCGCGCTCCCCGCCGGACAGGCTGGCGCTCCGCGTGTTGGCGCGGTCGGCGTCGAGGCCGAAACGGGCCAACTGCGCCCGGACCTGGGTCGGCGCCGCCTGCGGCAGGGCGCGGGCCATGTGGTCGATGGGGCTGTCGCCCGGCACCAGCTCCGCCTCCTGGTGCTGCGCGAAGTAGCCGACGCGCAGCTTGCCCGGCCGGCGCAGATGGCCCGCCATCGGCTCCAGCCGCCCGGCCAGCAGTTTTGCAAATGTGCTCTTGCCGTTGCCGTTAGCGCCCAGCAGCGCGATGCGGTCCTCCATGCCGAGGCCCATCGACAGGCCCTCCAGCACCGGGATGCCGCCGTAGCCGACGCTCACGCCGTCGAGCGCCAGGATCGGCGGCGCGAGCTTGGCCGGCTCGGGGAAGTTGAACCTCGTGGGCGCGGCCTCGATCACCGCGTCCATCGCCGGCATCCGCTCCAGCGCGCGCAGGCGGGACTGCGCCTGCCGGGCCTTGCTGGCCTGGGCGCGGAAGCGGTCCACGAAGGCCTGCATGTGGGCGCGCTGCGCGGTGATGCGCTCGGCGGCGCGGGCCTGCTGCATGGCGTGCTCGGTGCGGATGCGGACGAACTCGCCGTAGCCGCCGGGCGTGAGGCTGAGCTTGCGCTGATCCAGGTGGGCGATGGCCTGCACCGAGCGGTCGAGCAGGCCCTGGTCGTGGGAGACCACGAGGGCGGCGCCGGGGAAGCGGGCCAGCCAGCCCTCCAGCCACAGCGTCGCCTCGAGGTCCAGGTGGTTGGTCGGCTCGTCCAGCAGCAGCAGGTCGGGGGCGGAGAACAGCACGGTGGCCAGCGCCACCCTCATGCGCCAGCCGCCGGAGAACGAATCGAGCGGGCGGCCCTGCGCCTCCGCGTCGAACCCCAGCCCGGCCAGGATGATGGCGGCGCGTGAGGGCGCGGCGTCGGCGCCGATGGCGTGCAGGCGCTCGAACACCGCGGCCACCTGGTCCGGCGGCAGCTCGCCGCGCTCGGCGTGCTCCGCCTCGGCCAGCAGGGCCAGTCGCTCAGGGTCGCCTTCCAGCACGGTGTCGAGCAGGGTGGCGGGGCCGGAGGGCGCCTGCTGCCGCACCTGGGCCATGCGGGCGCGGGAGGACAGGCGGATGTCGCCGCCGTCCACGGCGAGGTCGCCGGCGATGGCTTTCAGCAGCGTGGACTTGCCGGCGCCGTTGCGGCCCACGAGGCCGATGCGTCGCCCGGCGTCCACGGCCAGGTCGGCGCCGTCCAGGAGGGTGCGGCCCCCCATACGCAACATCACGCCGGTGCAGGTCAGGAGGCTCATGCCGGGGTTGTGCCGCATCGCAGCAAAACAGTCCAGGGTTAGATAACATTTCGGCTGAACTCCAATTTCCGAAGTTCGAACTCTTTGGATGCGGCTGACCACAGCTTCAAAGAAAAGTTCAGATAGGGGTTTCGATGATTGTGTAGGGGTCAGTTTTAGGACTTGCGCAAAGATTGATGTCTATGCTTTCAAAAGCATAGATTTTTCGGAAAGCGAATCGCGTATCGATGCTAGAGCTTCTAAAAGATTTCCCAAAAACAGTCCTTTATCTGGCCCTGGGTGCTGCCTTAGGAATGTATGGCGCCGGCTACTATACTGCCTTCCAGGCAAGGAAAGACGGCTTTGAGGCTGAGTTCAGTGACTATGGTCTTCTGAAAAAAAATTCCGAGACCTGAGTCTTTTGCTGTGAAAAACTGTCGTGAACTACGAATGGCCTACGATGTTGGAAAGCAAGCGCTCATTGAGCAAACACGTATGTTTGCTAGTAGAAAAGCGTCTGATAACCAGTCTCTTGTTGACATTTTGAAAATATATCCTGCTGCCAGACAGCATGATGAGGAAAGCAATCAGACATCATCAAGCTATTCATCATCATGGACCATATTATCAAACTCTGAAGAAATCCGTCGTGACATGATGCCAGTCGAGAGTGCAGAGCAGAGGGAGCGCAGTGATCTTGAGGTTGAATATAGTAATTTATCGCGCTTTTGTATGCAGAGCTTCGAGAAACAGTAATGAACTTCAAGATCTATGCCCTTGGTTTTCTGCTATCAACAGGCCTTCCGCTCCCTGCCCTCGCCTAGCCCTCCACCCTCACCATCGGGCTGCGCGAAGACCCGGACGTGTCGGACCCGACGCTCGGCTCCGCCTTTGTCAGCCGGGTCGTCTATGCGTCCCTGTGC
>CAXTTB010000260.1:0-5691 GCA_964246905.1 uncultured Acetobacteraceae bacterium
CCCGGCCACTGGCCGCCGTACGGCCGCCTCGCCGCCCTGATCGTCAGTGCCGACACGGCGCAGGCGGCGGACGAGGTGGCGCGCGACCTGGGCCAGGCGGCGCCGCGGGCGGACGGCGTGCTGGTGCTGGGGCCGGCGCCTGCGCCGCTGGCGATCCTGCGCGGGCGGCACCGCCGCCGCCTGCTGCTCAAGACCCGGCGCGACATCGCGGTGCAGCCGCTGCTGCGGGACTGGCTGGACCAGGTGCGCGTGCCCGGCTCGGCGCGGGTGGACGTGGACGTGGACCCGGTTTCTTTTCTTTAAGCATCAGGTGCCGCCGGTAATGTCTCGGCTTGGATTTCCAGATTCTTATCTTGCAAAGATTCGACACGGCCGTGACCAGGCCGTTCCAAAACCAGCTTCTTGTACATCTTTACGCAGGCCATGCGTTGCCCACGTAAGACGTGCTCCCCGTATTCACGGACGCTGTAGCCTAGAGCCGCATAGAACGCTTCCGCTGTAACCGTTGCATCCAGCTCCAACGTCGCTAGCCCGCGCTCCCGGGCGGTATGCTCGATCTCCTTCACAAGAAGCGACCCCACACCCTTTCGGCTCGCATTTGGCGCGACGTAGCAAGCCCGTAATTCGGCAGTCTTGACGACGAGCGCGCCGATGCCGACCACAATACCATCGATTTCGGCAACCAAACGGTATTCGCAGTCCGGATTTGTTAGAAACTTTTCTACATGCTTTTCAGTGATCGGAAGCGGTGCCCATGCCTCGATCACGCTGGACGAATAATCTTTCCTGGCGATACCGTGGACAGCCGCGTGATGGACTTCCAGGAAAGTTCTCGCGTCCTCTGGGCGCATCGTTCGTATGGCTACAGTGAAGGAACTATCAACGGGCATGATTACAAGAGCGTGCTGTTGGTCGGCTGTATCGTCAACAATCTCCTTGATCGGCCCTGGACGTCGCGTTCAGACGTGTAGGGCGCATAAGCGGAGCGCCATGCGCCACTTGGCTGTGCGAACAGGAGGCGGATGGCGCTTCGCTGATCCGCCCTACGATCCTGAGCATACGTGTCCCAACTTGCATGAGGTTGCTTGCGGGCACGTAATCGGGCCATCCGAGACACCACCGCGCCGCCCCGCCCGTTGCAGCCCAAAGAACCCCATGGTAGAGGCCTTCGCCCGCGATGCGAGCGGGCGATCTTATTGAAAGTGGGCGCGTGGCTTCTGGCTCGAACTCCTCCGGCGGCACCCTTGCCGGCCGTTACGCGGCGGCGTTGTATGCGCAGGCCGACGAGACCCGTGCGCTCGACGCGACCGTGGACGAGATGCAAGGGCTGGGCCGCCTGATCGACCAAAGCCCCGAACTGCGCCGCCTGCTCGACAGCCCGCTGATCGACGTGACCCAGGCGCGCACGGCAGCCGTCGCGGTGCTGCAGGAGCAGGGGTTCAGCGAACTGGTCCAGCACTTCGTCGGGGTAGTGGCGAACAACCGCCGGCTCGGCGCGCTGCGGGAGATCGTGGCGAGCTTCGCCGCCCTGGTCGCCAGCAAGCGTGGCGTGGTGGTGGCCAAGGTCGTGAGCGCGCACCTGCTGTCGGACGTGCAGCGCGAGCAGTTGCGCGCCCGCATGATCGAGGCCGGCTACGGCACCGTGAACATCGAGGACAGCGTCGATCCCAGCCTGCTGGGCGGCCTCGTGGTCCGGGTCGGCGCGCGCCTCTACGACACCAGTTTGAAATCCCGCCTGCAACGCTTGCAGTATGCCATGAAGGGTGCCGCCTAAGATGGAAATCCGCCCCGCCGAGATCTCGGAGATCCTCAAGAAGCAGATTGCCGCGTTCGACACCGAGCAGAACGTCGCCGAGACCGGGCAGGTGCTGTCCGTCGGCGACGGCATCGCCCGCGTGTTCGGCCTGCAGAACGTGCAGGCCGGCGAGCTGGTCGAGTTCCCGTCGGCGGGCATCAAGGGCATGGCGCTGAACCTTGAAACCGACAACGTCGGCGTCGTGGTGTTCGGCGACGACAGCCGCATCCGCGAGGGCGACACCGTGACCCGCACGGGCGACATCGTGTCCGTGCCGGTGGGCCGCGGCCTCCTGGGGCGCGTGGTGGACGGCCTGGGCCAGCCGATCGACGGCAAGGGGCCGCTCGCGGACGTGGAGCAGAGCCGGGTCGAGGTGAAGGCGCCGGGCATCATCCCGCGCCAGTCGGTGCACGAGCCGATGCAGACCGGCCTCAAGGCCATCGACGCGCTGATCCCCGTGGGCCGCGGCCAGCGCGAGCTGGTGATCGGCGACCGGCAGACCGGCAAGACGGCGGTGATCATCGACGCGATCATCAACCAGAAGGGCATCAACGCCGGCACCGACGAGGGAGCCAAGCTCTACTGCATCTACGTCGCCATCGGGCAGAAGCGGTCCACCGTGGCGCAGTTGGTCCGCACGTTGGAAGAGAACGGCGCGATGGAGTACTCCATCGTCGTCGCCGCCACCGCCAGCGACCCGGCGCCAATGCAGTTCCTGGCGCCCTACACCGGCTGCACGATGGGCGAGTACTTCCGCGACAACAAGATGCACGCGATGATCTGCTACGACGACCTGTCGAAGCAGGCGGTCGCCTACCGCCAGATGTCGCTGCTGCTGCGCCGCCCGCCGGGCCGCGAGGCGTATCCGGGCGACGTGTTCTACCTGCATAGCCGCCTGCTGGAGCGGGCGGCCAAGATGTCGGCGGCGCACGGCTCCGGCAGCCTGACGGCGCTGCCGATCATCGAGACGCAGGCCGGCGACGTGTCGGCCTACATCCCGACCAACGTCATCTCGATCACCGACGGCCAGATCTTCCTGGAGACCGAGCTGTTCTTCCGCGGCATCCGCCCGGCGGTGAACGTCGGCCTGTCGGTGTCGCGCGTCGGCTCCTCGGCGCAGATCAAGGCGATGAAGAAGGTCGCAGGCTCCATCAAGCTGGAGCTGGCGCAGTACCGCGAGATGGCGTCATTCGCGCAGTTCGCGAGCGACCTCGACGCCTCCACGCAGAAGCTGCTGGCGCGCGGCGCCCGGCTGACGGAGCTGCTGAAGCAGCCGCAGTTCAGCCCGATGCCGGTGGAGGAGCAGGTCATCAGCCTGTATGCCGGCACCAAGGGCTACCTGGACGGCATCGCGGTCGGCAAGATCGGCGAGTTCGAGCGGCGTATGATCTCCGAGCTGAAGACCAAGGAGCCGAGCGTTTTGCAGGGCATCCGCGACAGCCGCGAGATGAAGCCGGACGTGGAGAAGACGCTCGTGTCCTTCATGGACGGCTTCACCAAGAACTTCGCGTAATGGCCAGCCTCAAGGCGCTCCGGGCGCGGATCAACAGCGTCAAGTCCACCCGCAAGATCACGTCGGCCATGAAGATGGTGGCGGCGAGCAAGCTGAAGCGGGCGCAGACGCAGGCGGAGGCGGCGCGGCCCTATGCCGAGCGGATGCAGCGCATGTTGGCGGCGCTGGCGGCGAGCGCCGCCGGGTCGCCGAACGCGCCGCGGATGCTGATCGGCACCGGGCGCGAGCAAATCCAGTTGCTGGTCGTGGTGACGGCCGACCGTGGGCTGGCCGGCGCCTTCAACACCAACGTCGGCCGCGCCGCCCGCAACGCCATCCAGCGGCTGGAGGGCGAGGGCAAGACGGTCCGCGTCATCACCGTGGGCCGCAAGGGGCGCGACTACCTGCGGCGCGAGTATGCGGACCGGCTGATCTGCGAGTACAGCTTCGCCGGCAAGAAGCGGGTCGAGTTCTCCGACGTGGACGAGGTGGCGGCGCGCATCACGACTATGCTGGCCGCGGGCGAGTTCGACGTGTGCACGGTGATCTACAACCGCTTCGTGTCGGTGATCAGCCAGGTGCCGACGGAGGCGCGGCTGATCCCGTTGCCGATGCCGGAGGCGGCCACCGAAGAGAAGAAGGACGGCCCGCAGGCCCCACAAGCACAGTACGAGTTCGAGCCGGACGAGGAGGCGATCCTCGCCGCCCTGCTGCCGCGCAACATGGCCATCCAGTTGTTCCGCGCCCTGATCGAGAGCGCGGCCGGGGAGCAGGGCGCCCGCATGTCCGCCATGGACAACGCGACCCGCAACGCCGGCGACATGATCAACCGCCTGACGCTGAACTACAACCGCACGCGCCAGGCGAACATCACCAGGGAACTGATCGAGATCATCTCGGGCGCGGAAGCGATCTAGGGCTGAGAAAAGGGACACAATCATGGCCAAGAACAACGTCGGCAGCGTGACGCAGGTGCTGGGCGCCGTCGTGGACGTGCAGTTCGAGGGCGAGCTGCCGTACATCCAGAACGCGCTGCACGCCAAGAACGGCGATGCCACCCTGGTGCTCGAAGTGGCGCTGGAGATGGGCGAGAAGACCGTGCGCTGCATCGCCATGGACAGCACGGACGGCATGGTGCGCGGCAGCGAGGTGGTGGACACGGGTGCTCCGATCAGCGTGCCGGTCGGGCCGGAGACGCTGGGCCGCATCCTCAACGTCATCGGCGAGCCCATCGACGAGCGCGGCCCGGTGAACAGCGCCATGCGCTACCCGATCCACCGCATGGCGCCCTCCTTCGAGGACCAGGCGACCAGCTCCGAGATCTTGGTGACGGGGATCAAGGTCGTGGACCTGCTGGCGCCTTACCTGAAAGGCGGCAAGATCGGGCTGTTCGGCGGCGCGGGCGTTGGCAAGACGGTGCTGATCCAGGAGCTGATCAACAACATCGCCAAGGCGCATGGCGGCGTGTCGGTGTTCGCCGGTGTCGGCGAGCGCACCCGGGAGGGCAACGACCTATATCACGAGATGATCGACGCGGGTGTCATCAAGCTCGGCGAAGGCACGACCGAGGGCAGCAAGGTGGCCTTGGTGTATGGCCAGATGAACGAGCCGCCGGGCGCCCGCGCCCGCGTGGCGCTGTCCGGCCTGTCGCTCGCCGAGTACTTCCGCGACGAGGAAGGGCAGGACGTGCTGTTCTTCGTGGACAACATCTTCCGCTTCACTCAGGCGGGTGCCGAGGTGTCGGCGCTGCTGGGCCGTATCCCCTCGGCCGTGGGCTACCAGCCGACGCTTGCCACCGACATGGGCGCGCTGCAGGAGCGGATCACCAGCACGAAGAAGGGGTCCATCACCTCCGTGCAGGCCATCTACGTGCCGGCGGACGACCTCACCGACCCGGCGCCGGCCACGAGCTTCGCCCACCTGGACGCGACCACGGTGCTGAACCGCGCCATCTCCGAGAAGGGCATCTACCCGGCCGTCGATCCGCTCGACTCCACCTCGCGCAGCCTCGACCCGCGCATCGTCGGACAGGAGCACTACGAGGTCGCCCGCGAGGTGCAGCGCGTGCTGCAGACCTACAAGAGCCTGCAGGACATCATTGCCATCCTGGGCATGGACGAGCTGAGCGAGGACGACAAGCTGGTCGTCGCCCGTGCCCGGCGCATCGAGCGATTCCTGTCGCAGCCGTTCCACGTCGCCGAGGTATTCACCGGCAGCCCCGGCATCTTCGTGCCCATCGCCGACACCGTGCGGAGCTTCAAGGCCATCGTCGATGGCGAGTACGACCACCTGCCGGAAGCCGCGTTCTACATGGTCGGCACCATCGAGGATGCGGTGAAGAAAGCCGAAGGCATGAAGGTCGCGGCGTGATGCCGACGCTGCTGGAGATCGTCAGCCCCGACCG
>CAXTTB010000261.1:0-5621 GCA_964246905.1 uncultured Acetobacteraceae bacterium
CCTCCTGCGGCGGGGCCGCACCCGGCAGCAGCTTGTCGCCGCCGAGATCCAGCGTGCGGAACCGCACCGGGCGGTCCCCGGCGGCGTCCAGCACGCGGGCGTACAGCGCCGCCTGCTCCGGCACGTCGGCGACCTCGCCGCCCGCCAGCATCGCGATCTCCGTCCGGAACAGCCCGATGCCAGCGGCGCCCGTGGCGTCGAGCTGCTCGACCTCCCGCGCCAGGCCCACGTTGAGCATCAGGCTCAGCGCCACGCCGTCCGCCGTGCGCGCCGGGCGGTGGCGCTGCGCGGCGAAGCCGGCCTCGAGCTGCGAGCGGGCGTCGAGCGCGCGGGCGTAGGCGAGCCGCACCTCGCTGTCCGGGCGCAGGATCAACTGGCCTTCCTCCGCGTCCAGCACCGCGCTGTCGCCGTCCTCCACCGCCGCCAGCAGGCCGCGCACGCCGCCCACCGCGGGCAGGCCGAGGGCGCGGGCCAGGATCGCCGCGTGCCCGGCCGTGCTGCCCTCCTCGATGGCGACGCCGCCGATGCCGCGGGCGTGCCATTCCAGGAGCTGCGCCGGGCCGAGCCGCCGGGCGATCAGGATGGCGCCCTGCGGGATCGCCGGCAGCGCCTCCCCGCCGTCCAATGCCGCCAGCAGCCGTCCGGCCAGGTCCTCCATGTCCGCCAGGCGCTCGCGCAGGTACGGGTCGGCGATGCGGCGCATCCGGTCGCGGATGTCGTTGGTGACGCGGTACACCGCCGCCTCCGCCGTGAAGCCGCCCGCCACCGCTTCGCGCACCCGGCGCATCCAGCCGCCGTCGCCGGCCACCAGCCGCGTCGCTTCCAGCACCTCCCGCGGGGCGTCGCCGTCCGGCAGCCGCGTCTCGATCAGGTCGTCGAGCGTCTGGCGCATGGAGGCGACGGCGAGGTTGAGGCGCTCCGCCTCCACGGCGGGGTCCTCGGCCAGCAGGCGGCGCAAGGGCGCGCCCGCGCCGTGCAGCACCACCGGGCCGACCGCGATACCCGGCGCGATGGAGGTTGCCTTGAACCGCTGCGGCACCGTGGCGCCCACGCCCTGCTGCGCCCCGTCCCGGGCGCCCGCCGCGGCCAGCACCTCCGCCAGCAGCATGGCGACGGTTTCCAGCAGCTCCACCTCGTCGTCCCCGTAGCGGCGCGGCGCGCGGTTCTGCACGGCCAGCACGCCGACGAGCTTGCCGCTGCGCCGCACCGGCACCGCCAGCAGCGAAGCGAAGGGGTCTTCCCCGGTTTCCGGGCGGTAGGCGAAGGCCGGGTGGTTCTGCGCGTCCGGCAGGTTCTGCGCCGTGCCCGTGGCGGCCACGATGCCGACGATCCCCTCCCCCACCCGCAGCCGGGTGCGCCCGACCGACTCCGGGTTGAGGCCATGGGTGGCGGCGAGTTCCAGGAGGTCGCCGGGCCGCATGGCGTAGATGGTGCAGACCTCCGCCACCATCTCCCCCGCCACCAGCGCCGCGAGGTCGCCGAGCGGCACGCCGCCCGCCTCGGCGGAGCCGATCATGGAGAAGCCGAGCGCCATCATGTTGCGCAGCCGGGACAGCAGGCGGCGCGTCTGCGGCATCTATGAGCGGGCCGGATCGTGACGGGCGGCAAGCGCCCCGCAGGCTTGATCGACCAGCTCCGCGATGATCTCCGCAATCGGCTGCTCCGCTGTCACCATGCCCACGGACTGCCCGGCCATCACCGAGCCGTGCTCCACGTCGCCGTCGATCACCGCGCGGCGCAGCGCGCCGGCCCAGAAGTGCTCGACGGACAACTGCGCCTCCTCCCGCGTCTGCTCCCCGGCATCGACGCGCGCCATCGCCGCCGCCTGGTGCCGCAGGAAGGCCTGCGTGCCGGCGTTGGCGAGGCCGCGCACGGGGATCACCGGGAAGCGCGGGTCGAGCTGCACGCTCGGCACCGCGTCGCGGGCGCGGGCGCGGATGAAGGCCTGCTTGAAGCGCGGATGGGCGATGCTCTCGCGCGCCGCCGCGAACCGGGTGCCGAGCTGCGCCCCGGCCGCACCCATCTCCAGGAAGGCGAGGATCGCCTCGCCCCGGCCGATGCCGCCGGCGACGAACACCGGCACCGCCGAGACGTGCGGCAGGATCTCCTGCGCCAGCACGGCGAGCGACACCGGGCCGATGTGGCCGCCGGCCTCCGACCCCTCGATCACCAGGGCGTCTGCGCCGAGCCGCACCATGCGCTGCGCCAGGACGAGCGCCGGGGCGAAGCAGATCAGGCGGCTGCGCTCCTTCACCGCGCGCACCGCCGCCCCGTTCGGCACGCCGCCGGCCAGCACGACGTGGCTGACCCGGGCCTCCCCGCAGACCGCGATCAGGTCCAGGAGGCGCGGATGCATGGTGAGGAGGTTGACGCCGAACGGCCGGGCGGTCAGGGCCTGGGTGCCGGCGATCTCGTCCGCCAGCGCGTCCGGCCCCATGGAGCCGCCGGCCAGCACGCCGAAGCCGCCGGCGTTGCTGATCGCCGAGACGAGGTTGCGCTCGCTGACCCAGCTCATCGCGCCGCCCATGATCGCGGCCCGGCTGCCGAGGAAGCGCCGCCCGCGCTCCGACAGCCGGTCGAACTCGGCCCGCGCGAGCAAACCGCCGGAGCCGGGGACGGCGATGTCAGGCGGCATCGAGGCCGTAGGCGGTGTGCAGCGCGCGCACCGCAAGCTCGGTGTACTCCGCCGCGATCAGCACGCTGACCTTGATCTCGCTGGTGGAGATGACCTGGATGTTGATGCCCTTGCCCGCCAGCGTGCCGAACATGATGTTGGCGACGCCCGCGTGGCTCCTCATGCCGACGCCGACCACGCTGATTTTCGCGACATCGGGGTCGGTCAGCACGGTGTCGGAGCCGATGGCCGCCTTGTTCGCCGCCAGCACGGAGTGGGCGCGCGGCAGGTCGGTGCGGCCCACGGTGAAGGTCAGGTCCGTGGTCCCGTCCGCCGCCACGTTCTGCACGATCATGTCCACGTTCACCTGCGCCTCCGACAGCGGGCCGAAGATCGCGGCGGCGACGCCGGGGCGGTCGGGCACGTGGCGCAGCGTGATCTTGGCCTCGTCGCGCGAGTAGGCGATGCCGGATACCATTGCTTGTTCCACGATCTCGTCCTCATCCACCACCAGGGTTCCAGGCACGTCGGCGAAGCTCGAGAGCACCTGGACCCGCACCCGCTCCTTCATCGCGAGTTCTACGCTACGCGTCTGCAGCACCTTTGCCCCCACGGACGCCAGCTCCAGCATCTCCTCATAGGCGATCTTGTCCAATTTGCGGGCGCGGGCGGTGATCCGCGGGTCCGTCGTGTAAACGCCGTCCACGTCCGTGTAGATGTCGCAACGGTCGGCGCGCAGCGCCGCCGCCAACGCCACCGCCGAGGTGTCGGACCCGCCGCGCCCCAGGGTGCTGACGCGCCCCTCCGGCCCCAGGCCCTGGAACCCGGCCACCACCGGCACCTGGCCCTCCGCCATCGACGCCAGCAGCGCCGCCCCGTCCACGGCGGCGATCCGCGCCTTGCCGTGCGCGTCGTCCGTCAGGATGCCGGCCTGCCAGCCGGTCCACGACCGCGCCGGCACGCCGAGCGTTTGCAGCGCGATCGCCACCAGGCCGGACGTCACCTGCTCCCCCGTCGCCACCACGGCGTCGTACTCGCGGGCGTCGTGCAGCGGGGACAGCGACGCGCACCAGGCGACGAGCTGGTTGGTCACGCCGGACATGGCGGACACGACGACCGCGACCTGGTGTCCCGCCGCGACCTCCGCCTGCACCCGGGCGGCGACGTTGCGTATGCGGTCCAGGTCGGCCACCGAGGTCCCGCCGAACTTCATCACGATCCGCGCCATGCCTGCTTCTTGCCTTTCCGGTGCCGGCCCAACCGTTGCCAACCGTTGCGTTGGCGCCCACGGCCGATCACATACTGCCCAATCACATACTGATTGAACCACCGGGGCAACAGGGGCGAACAGCATGGCAGGCGCGCAACCCGGCAGACAAGCGGCCGGATCGGTCGTTACGGAAGAAATCAATCGGTTCGATGCGCTGGCGACACAGTGGTGGGACCCGTCCGGCCCCATGGGCGCGCTGCACGCGATGAACCCGCTCCGAGTCGGGTGGATCGACCGGCGCGTCCGGGCGCGATTCGGCGGCGGGGTGCGGCTCCTGGACCTCGGCTGCGGCGCCGGGCTGGCGGCGGAGGCGCTGGCGGCCCTGGGACATGACGTGCTCGGGTTGGACGCGGCAGTGGACACGGTGGCGGCGGCGCAGGCCCATGCGGACGGCCAGGGCCTGCCGCTCGCCTACCGCGCCGGCTCGGCCGAGGACCTGGTGGCGGAGGGCGCGCGCTTCCCCGCCGTGACGGCGCTGGAGGTGATCGAGCATGTGGCGGACCCGGCCGCTTTCCTGCGCCTGCTCGCCCAATTGGTCGAACCCGGCGGCCTGCTGTTCATCTCGACGCTGAACCGCACGCTGCGCTCGCTCGCGGTGGCCAAGCTGGGGGCGGAATACGTGCTGCGCCTGCTGCCGGTCGGCACGCATGACTGGCAACGGTTCGTCACCCCGGCGGAGCTGGGCACGTACGGCAAAGCCGCCGGGTTCCGCGTGGCGGACATCAGCGGCATGGTGTTCGACCTGCGCGCCCGGCAGTGGCGGGCGGGCACGGACCTGGCGGTGAACTACATCGCGATGCTGGAGCGGCGCTGAGGTCCTTCCCCGTGTAGGGCGGAAAAGCGCCAGCGCCTTCCGCCGCCACACAGCGCTGCACGTCGGCGTATGACGCTTCGCTTATACGCCCTACGAACTGGCGTCACCCGTCCGCCCGGGGCACCCAGGGGATGCGCGCGACCTCGATGCCCTCGTCGGCCAGCGCCTCCGCCTGCTCGGGCGTGCTTTCGCCGTAGATGCTTCGCTTGTCACTTTCGCCGCGGTGGATGCGCCGGGCCTCCTCGGCGAAGCCGGGGCCGACGTAGTCGCAGTTGCGCTCGACCTCGGCGCGCAGCTTCTGCAGCATGGCCCGCACGTGGTCGGGCACCACCACCCCGGCCTTTTCCGGAGCGGCGGGCGTGGAGGCAGCAGGCACGGCGTCCGGGGCGCCGGCTGCGTCCACCACGGGGGCGCCCTTCTTGATGCGCGGCGCCATCAGCGCGCGGTTCACCACCGTGTCGCCGCAGGCCGGGCAGGACACCAGGCCGCGTTCCGCCTGCGCGTCGAAGGCGGCGCTGTCCCGGAACCAGCCGTCGAAATGGTGGTCGGCGCTGCAGCGCAACTGGTAATGGATCATCCCCGGCCCTCAGCGGGACCCGCCCCGCAGTCCTGAGATGGCAGGGGCCGAACGCACCGCAAGCTCACGCCCCGGCCAGCATCGGGTCGAGCGTGCCGGCGCGCTCCAGCGCCATCAGCTCGTCGCAGCCGCCGACGGGGCGGCCGTCGATGAACACCTGCGGCATCGTCGCCCGGCCGGAGCGGGCTTCCGCTTCCCGGCGCTGCGCCGTGCCGTGCGGCGCGTCGATCTCCTGGAACGGCACGCCCTTCTTCTGCAGCAGGCCGCCGGCACGGGAGCAGTAGGGGCACCAGGCCTGGGTGTAGATCTCGACGGTCGCGGTGCTGTCGCTCCTGAGTGTTGCGGG
>CAXTTB010000262.1:0-1164 GCA_964246905.1 uncultured Acetobacteraceae bacterium
GGCCGGAGATCGCGCGGCGGACCGCCGAACTCTACGCCTCGCTGCCCCGGTGACGATCAGCGGGCCGGCTCACGCCCCCGTTGCAGCCCGGCGTGCAGCGCCTTGGCCGCTTCCGGAAGGTGGCCGTCCGTCACCTTGGCGTCGTAGTCCGGCGCGCGGTAGTTCCAGTAGCAGGCGTAATCGACCGGCCCGCCCTCGTGCATCCAGGCGAGCATGTTGCGGATGAACAAGGGATCGTCGCCGCCGCCGTGCCCGTCCGGGCGCGTGCCGGTGCCCCATTCCGGGAAGGAGCGCGGCTTGTTGCGGGTCTTGGCGAAGTCGCGGTGCCAGCGGAGGCCTGCCTCGTGGTTCAGCAGATACTGCCAGCGTTGCGCCGGGTCGGCGATCAGCGGCCAGGACTGGTTGTAGATGTCGAGGCCGACGATATCGACCACGTCGTCGCCGGGGTAGGCGTCCACCGTGGGGCCATCGACGGTGGTGGCGGTCCAGTCGAAGCGGAAGCGCGCGCCCGGCACGCCGCGCATCGCGAGCGCGATCCGCCGCCAGTACGCCTTGAAATCACCCGGGTTGCCGCGCGCCGTCCAGGGATACCAGCCGCCGTTGAACTCCCAGCCGATGCGGACCACGCTGTCGGCGTAGGAGGTCTCGACCAGCTTGCGGCCCAGCGCCGCGTAGTGCTGGTCGTAGTCGCCGTGGGCGCCCTGCGCCATGGTCGGCTGCCCCTCGCTCACCAGCATGGGGACGGAGACGATCAGGCTCCGGCGCCCGGCGCCGCGCCAGCAGCCGGCCATCCACCCGGCCTCGTTCACCATGCCGGCCCAGGTTTCCTTTTCCAGGAAGTCGAGCACCACGTCGAGCGGGCGGCCCAGCCATTTCTCGTAGGCGGCGACCTCGGGCACCCCCGGCGAGCCGGCGCCGCCATAGGTGCCGATGCGGATGGCGGACGCCGAAGCTGCCGTCACTCGGGCCGGCGCGGCCGACGCCACTGCCAGCGCAGCGGCGGCGCGGGCGAGGCTGCGGCGCGTGAGGGGGGGCGGTCGATGGGTCATGCACGCTCCATGCGGTGTTGCGGGGCCGGGTCGCTGGCCGGCGGCTGCATGGGCGGCGCGGGGGGGAGCCGGGGGGGGGGGGGTAGGGGGCGGTAATTGTGGGCTGGTGCGCGCG
>CAXTTB010000262.1:1174-5618 GCA_964246905.1 uncultured Acetobacteraceae bacterium
GCTGCATGGGCGGCGCGTGGTGCAGCCGGCGGCGCGTCCACGCCGAGAAGCGCCGCTCCAGCAGCCGCTCGCTGACATGGGACACCGCGAGCGCCGGGGGAAGGGCGGCGGCGAAGAACACGGCCTGCGCCCACACGCCCGCGGCCTGCGGGACATGGGCGTGCAGCAGGGAGGTCTTGACGCCCGACATCACGATGGGATGCCAGAGATAGAAGCTGTAGCTGACGGTCCCGAGGTACTGCAGCGGGTGGGAGCGCAGGAGGGCGCCGAACGCCCCGTGCCCGGCCACGATCCCGCGGAAGCCCAGCACCGCCGCCCCGAAGCCCAGCAGCGCGAGCGGCAGCCGCCAGTCGCCGGCCCATTCGACCATCGTCGTGGCGATGATGTGCTGGGGGGCGCTGAGGCTCTGGATGCCGCGCCAGCACAGCAGGAACAGCAGGATGAGCGGGAACGGGTGGCGGCTGAGGCGCAGGAGGGGACCCGTGCGCGGCCACCCTTCGGCCACCAGCATCCCCGCGAGCAGGAAGGCGCTGCGCGGGTAGTACGCGACCAGCACGGCCGCGACCGGGACGGCGATCCAGTAAACCACTAGGCCGAGGCGTCCGCGCAGTGCCCAGCACGAGGCGCAGAGCAGGTAGAACATCAGCTCGTAGCTCAACGACCAGGCGGCGGGGTGGATGTTGTCCATCGGCAGGACGCCGGGCAGCGCCAGCAGGTTGGCCGGCACCTGCACCAGCAGCCGGCCCCACGTCTCGCCCTCGAAGCCGTGCGTCCGGGTGACGAGGCCCAGGGCGACGATGACGAGGATGGAGGCCCAGAGCACCGGGAAGATGCGGATGGCGCGGTCCTCGAGGAACACGCCCGGGCTGCGGGCGCGCCGCAGCGTTCCGGCGATCACGTAGCCGCTGATGCAGAAGAACAGCTCGACCCCGTATTCCGAGACGGAGGTGAGGAAGAAGCCGGGCGGCGCGGCAAGCGGGGCGAAGGTGCCCAGCCCGGAGTTCACGACGTGGAAGACGAACACCGTGAAGGCGAACAGACCCCGGGCGCCATGGACGTTCTGGTTGAAATTCTTCCGGGCCGGTCGCGGCGGCGCCACAGCGGCAAGTTCACTCTTGGCCAACTTGATCTTTCACCAGCGCGCGCCGGCCACGGTTCGGGATGAGATTCCGTATTAAAACATATACGTTGCAACGCCCAACTTTTTCTCGGGGCCGAGCCGCCGCCCCGATGGGCGGGCATCACGATTGAGCGACTTTTCCGGCAGCACCGTCCCGGCCCATGGAGGCCGGGCGCGACTTGCGCTTCGGCGCGGTCCATAGTGCCGGCATGGCCCTTTCCACGAAAACCGCCGGGTTGCCCGCGGCGCCCCGCCGCGCGATCCCGGTCAAGTCGGTGCGGTCGTCGATCTGGCGCGGGCGGCTCGGCGTCAACGCCTTCACCTGGGGCACGCTGTTCTGCTGCCTGGTCCTGCAGCGTTTCGCGATCCCGGCGGGCGGCCTCAAGATCAGCATGGCGACGCCCCTGGTGCTGGGCCTGGCCGCCTGGGCGCTGGCGAGCGGCACGCTGGTCATTGAGCGCCGCCGGATGGCGCTGTATTGCGGCCTGTGCGCCGTGGCCCTGTTCTCGGTGGCCGCCAAGGTCAACCTGCCGCTCGCCATCGCGCCGCGGATGAGCACGACGTCGCTCGCCTACTGGCTGGCCATCACCGCCTTCGCCGTGCTGCGGTTCCGCCATTCGGTCAGCGAGGCCGCGTTCTTCCGCGTCGTGTCGCTCGCGCTCGCGGCGCTCGCCGTCGCGGGCATCGCGCAGTTCGTGCTGCAGTTCGCCGGCCTCAGTTTCTTCTCCTTCTCCGGCATCGTCCCCGACAGCCTCCTGATCGAGGAGCAGTACGCGGTCGTCATCCCGATGGACCGCGGGCTGAATCGGTCGAACGGGATGTTCCTGATCGAGCCGTCGGTGTTCTCGCAGTTCATGGCGGTGGGCGTGGTCGTCGAGGCGCTGTATGCCCGGCGCGCCACCTACCTCGCACTGTTCTTCGCGGCCCTGCTGTGCTCGGCGTCCGGCACCGGCTGGATGGTGCTCGGGTCCTACATCGCCGTGCTTGCGGTCAGCGCCGGGCGGCGCGGCCTGATCGGCGCCATCCTGCTCGCGGCGGGCGGCGCGCTGGCCTTCACCGCGCTCAGCTTCGTGCTGCCCGACATGGCGGACGCGATGTCAGGCCGGATGTACGAGTTCACGCTGCCCGGCACGAGCGGCTACGACCGTTTCGTGACGCCCTTCCTGGCCCTGCAAAGCCTGCTCGACGCGGCGCCCTGGGTGCTGCTGACCGGGGCCGGGCCAGGAGGGTCGGAACAGCTCATGGTCCCCTACATCTACACCCTCAACACCCCGGTCAAAGTGCTGATGGAGTATGGGGTTTTCGGCCTGCTGTTCTACCTCGGCCTCCTCACCTGGGGAACCCGCACCAAGCGGCAGGCCACGCTGCTCGCACCCCTCATGGTGCTGTTGCTGCTGACCGGCGGCTATCACCAGTTCTCGCCTATTCTGTTCGCCGTCCTGCTGATCGGCACGGTTGCCTTCGTGCATCAGGACCAGGCCCGCATCAACTAAGTTTGAACCAATTCACGCTTTACATCCTACCGTTTCCGATGTCATTCTGATACCGGGATGGATACGAAATGCGAAAGCCGGCTTGGATCGGGCGCCGCGTGATGCAAACGACGCCGTGGCGGCACTGGTCATTCGCCCTTGTCACCGTCAGCGTGCTGGGCACGTTGCTTGCGGGCCTTGCGCTCGCCTTCGACGGGTGGATCGACGCGCTCGCCCTCTACATCGCCTGCGTGCTCATGTTGGCGTTGATGCTGTCCCATGTCGGCGGCCCGCAGATGCGGCCGCGGCTGGAACCGTTCGCCGACGACGGCGGAGGCGGCACTGGCGGTTGCCCGACGGGCCTGGCGCTGACAGTCACGCCCGGGCCTTGGGCCGGCGTGGACCGTGCCGTCCTTCCCGCGGTCCTCAGCGAGGCGTCCCCTACGGACTGATCGGCGCGGCCCGCAAGGTGCTGCGGAGCCGCCATAGGTCGCGGAGCATACGGTTCCCCGCGGGAAGGCACGCGAGCACGGCAGCCGTTGCCGCGTAGGACAGGGCGAGCGCCATCGCCAGCCCGGCGACGCCGTCCGGCCAGACGCCGCCGGGCACCGCCGCCATGACACAGCCCGCGGCCAGCGTCGCCAGCGCCACGGGACGCATGGCGTCCAGCAGGTCGCGCAGCCGCACGGGGCCGCGCCGGGTCGCCGCCCAGAACAGCAGGGGAGAGCCGACCCCCCAGGCAAAGGCTGCGGACGCGGTGGCGACACCGACCGGACCCCAGGGCAGGCCCACGACGAAGGACACGAGCACGACGCCGGACCCCGTTGCGCCCCACGCCAACTGCTCCCGCGTCCGCCCTTGGCTGATGAACAGCCAGGCGACGGCGTTGTTGGCCGGCAGCAGCAGGGCGCCCGCGCCGAGCGCCGCGAGGATCGGCCCGGCCGCCTGCCACCGCGCGCCGAGCAGCGTGGTGATGACCTGATCGGCGAACACGATGCTCCACGCCAGCCCCGGCAGCGTCGCCAGCAGCAGCACCCGCAGCACCTGGGCGAAGGTGCTGCGGTAGCGGTCAGGCTCCCCCTGCAGCCGCGACAGCAGGGGCACGGTGATCCGGGTGAACGGCATCGTGAGCTGCATCACCGACGGCAGCATGAGCCGGAACGCGCGGTCGTACAGGCCGAGGGCGCCGACCCCGGCCGCCCAGCCGATCAGCACGTTGTCCAGGTTGAACGAAAGGTAGTTCACGAGGTGGTTGTAGCCCGTCACGTCGCCGCCGAACCGGAGCAGCGGCGCCACGCCGCGGTCCAGGCGGGGCCGGCCCGGGCGCCAGCCGGACACGGCCCAGGCGGCCAGCAGGTTGGCCAGGTTGTTGACGGCCTGCATCGCCACCAGCGACCAGTAGCCCAAGCCCCACCAGGCGCACAGGATGCCGGCCGCGGCGGCGGCGGCGGTGCTGCCGACCTCGATGGCGGCGAGGGCGGCGAACTGCAGGCGGCGGCTCATCAGCGCCATCTGCTGCGCGGCGAACCCCCCCAGCACCAGCGGCAGCGCCAGGCTGGCCGTCACCGCCATCGTCTTCGGCTCCCCGTAGAACGCGGCCACGAGCGGCGAGGCCGCGGCCAGCAGCGCCGCGAGGCCCAGGCTGACGGCGCCGTTGATCCAGAACAGCCCGGACAGCTCGCGGTGGGTGAGCGACGGGCGCTGGATCACCGCCTGGGTGAGGCCCAGCTCGGCGAAGAGCTGCACGAGGCCGACCAGCGGCGCCACCATCGCCACGATGCCGAACTGCGCCGGGGTGAGCAGGCGGGCGAGCATGACCTGCGCCCCGAACTGCAGGACGAAGCGGACGCCC
>CAXTTB010000263.1:0-5580 GCA_964246905.1 uncultured Acetobacteraceae bacterium
GCCAGGGACAGCAGGCCGTAGCCAAGCTCCAGCCGGATGCTGTCCCTGGCCGGCGGCGACGGGCCGCGGCTGACCGAGCAGATCAAGAGCCTGCGCCGCTCCATCGCCGCCGAGATGGGCTTCGTGCTGCCGCCGGTCCGCATCCAGGACAATTTGCAGCTCGGCGCCGAGTGCTACTCGATACGGCTCAAGGAGATCGAGGCGGCGCGCGGCGAGCTGCGCCCCACCATGCTGCTGGCCATGGACCCGGCCGGCGGCCTCCCCGAGCTGCCGGGCGAGCGCACCGCCGAGCCGGCGTTCGGCCTGCCGGCCCTGTGGATCGACACCGGGAAGCGCGACGAGGCCATCTTCCGCGGCTGCACCGTCGTCGATCCCGCCAGCGTGCTCACCACCCACCTGACGGAGGTCGTGCGGGAGACGATGGCCGAGCTGCTGTCCTACGCCGAGACCGCGAAGCTGCTCGACGAGCTGCCGCGGGAGCAGCAGAAGCTGGTCGCCGACCTGATCCCGGCGCAGATCACGGTCGGCGGCGTGCAGCGGGTGCTGCAAGGATTGCTGGCCGAGCGCGTCTCCTTGCGCGACCTGCCCACCATCCTGGAAGGCATCCACGAGGCCTGCGGCGGCCAGCTCCGCGCCATCCCCGCGATCATCGGCCACGTGCGCGGCCGGCTGGCCCGGCAGATCAGCGACAGCAACACCGGCCCCGGCGGCTACATCCCGCTCGTCACCCTGTCGCCCGATTGGGAAGCGGCCTTCGCCGAGAGCCTGGTCGGCCCGCCGGAGGACCGGCAGCTCGCCATCGCGCCCTCCCGGCTGGGCGAGTTCATGCAGCGGTTCCGCGTCGTGTTCGAGGCCGCGACGGCGGCGGGCGAGAACCCCGTCCTGCTCTGCTCCGGCCCCATACGCTCCCACGTCCGCGCCATCGTCGAGCGCCTGCGCCCGGCGACGCCCGTGCTGGCGCAGGCCGAGATCTTCCCGCGCGCCCGCATCCGGACGGTTGGCACAATCTAACCTAAGCCGCGCATCTCTTAACTTTACCGCAACGTTTAGCCGCTAGGACTCGCCTCATGCGGCTCAAGCTTTTCCATGCATCCAACATGACGGCGGCGATGGCGCTGGTGCGCAGCAGCCTCGGCCCGGACGCGCTGATCCTGTCAACGCGCCGCGTGTCCGACGGGGTCGAGGTCACGGCGGCGTTGGAGCCGGCGCCGATGGATGCGCCGCCGCCGCTGCCGGAACTGCTGCCATCCCTGCCCCCCCACTCCGTTGACCCCGCGCAACGCGCCGCGCTCGCCTGGCACGGCGTGCCGCCGGGCCTCATGGACGCGCTTGCGCCAGGCAGGCTTGCCGATGCCCTGTCCGGCGTCCTGCTGTTCGGCGACCTGCCGCTCGACGGCGCGGCCCCGCTGCTGGTGGCCGGGCCGCCCGGCGCCGGCAAGACGCTGACCGTCGCGAAGCTCGCGACGCGGCTGGTGATGGCCGGACGGACCCCTCTGGTCGTGACCGCAGACGGGCAGCGCGCCGGGGCGCCGGAGCAGTTGGCGGCGTACACCCGGCTCCTGGGCCTGACCCTCGTGGTCGCCAGCACCCCGGCGCCGCTCGGCCGCGCCTTGGCCCGCAGCCAGGACGCGCCGGTGCTGATCGACACGCCGGGCCTGGACCCGTTCGACGCCTCCGCCCGGGAGGAACTCTTGGCTCTGGCCGCCGCGTCCGGCGCCGTCACGGCGCTGGCGCTGCCCGCGGGGCTGGACCCGGACGAGGCGCGGGAGCTTGCGGAGGCGTTTGCCGAGGCGGGCGCCACCTTGCTGATCGCGACGCGCCTCGACGTGTCCCGCCGGCTTGGCGGCGTGCTGGCCGCGGCAACCGCCGGGTTGACGGTCACGGAGGCCGGCGTCGGTCCGGGTGCGGCTGACGGGCTTCGGCCGCTGACCCCCGAACTGCTTGCCAGCCGTTTGACGATCCCGCCGGGTGCTCGCCCGCCCGCCTCTCAGGACATCGCATCATGATCCAGCCTGTCCGCGCCCACCCATCGTCCCAGGCACGGCCGGACCGGGCGGGCCGCTGCATCGCGGTCGCGTCCGGCAAGGGCGGGGTCGGCAAGACCTGGTTCGCCATCACGCTGGCGCCCGCGATGGCGCGGAACGGCCTGCGGGTGCTGCTGTTCGACGCCGACCTCGGCCTGGCCAACGTGGACATCCAGCTCGGGCTGATGCCGGCCCTGGACCTGGGGTCCGTCGTGTCCGGGGCCGCGACGCTTCCGGACGCGATTGCCGGCTTCGCGCCGGGCGGGTTCGACGTGGTGGCGGGCCGGTCCGGCTCCGGGAGCCTCGCCGCGCTCGATCCCACGGCGCTGGAGGGCGTGCTGTCGGCGCTCGCCTCGGCCGCGGCGCAGTACGATGTCGTGCTGCTCGACCTCAGCGCCGGCGTTGACCCGGCGGTCCGGCGCATGGCGTCCTGGGCGGACACGCTGCTGGTCGTCGCGACGGAGGAGCCGACGAGCCTGACCGATGCCTACGCCACGGTGAAGCTGCACGCGGCCGACCGGCCCGGCGGCGCCGCGCGCCTGGTGGTCAACCTGTGCAGCACCCCGGCGGCCGGCGAGCGCACCGCCGCGACCTTGACCCGGGCCTGCCATGCGTTCCTCGGACGCACGCCGCCGCTGCTCGGCACGATCCGGCGGGACGCCCACGTGCAGGACGCGATACGCCGGCAAAGCCTGCTGCTGACCCGGCATCCCAACTGCCCGGCCAGCTTCGACATCGAGCAGATCGCCTCCAGGATCGCCGACGACGGGATGACCGCGTGACATCCTGCGGCCGATTTGGAACGCATGGGGTGGCATCGCCCCTGTGAAAGCCTATCTGCGAGGATGTCAGCTCGGCAGCCGGGCTGCGCAGGGGGCGGCATGGTCCTGATCGGTTCCAACCGCGACTTGCGGATCGACTTCTTCCGCGGCGTCGCGCTGTGGTGGATCTTCATGGACCACATCCCGGACAACTGGCTGGCGCAGTTCAGCCTACGGAACTTCGCGCTGTGCGACGCGACCGAGATCTTCGTGCTGCTGGCCGGCTATGCCGCCGGGCTGGCGTATGGGCGCAGCATGGACCGGCACGGATGGCTGTTCGCGGGCGCGGACGTGCTGCGCCGGGCCTGGGTGCTGTATGTCGCCCATATCTTCCTGTTCGTGGTGTTCAGCGCCCAGGTGTCGTACTCGGCGACGGCCCTGGACCGTTCCGAGTACCTGGACGAGATCCACCTCGACGTGCTGGCGGAGGCGCCGTACCGGGCCATGCTGGAAGCCTTGTTCCTGACGTTCCAGCCGGCTTACCTGAACATCCTGCCGATGTACGTGGTCCTCCTCGGCATGTTCGCGTTGGTGATGCCCTTGCTGCGGACGCCGCTTCTGCTGTTCGGCTTGTCGCTTGCGGCTTACGTGACGGTCAGGATCACCGGATACAACTTCCCGTCCTGGACGGGCGGCGGCTGGTACTTCAATCCGGTCGCCTGGCAACTGCTGTTTGTCATCGGCTCCATTCTCGCTTACGCGCCTCCAAAGCTGCCGGTGCGCCCGGTTGTCCTCGATGTCCTTTCCGTGTTGGTTGTGCTGGTGGGAATGACCTTGTTGTGGCTGATCTGGCCTTACCCGGAAATCACCGCGCACCTTTCGGGCTGGGCGGCGCGCATCCTGCTGTCGGTGGACAAGGAAGGGCTGCACCCCATGCGGCTGCTGTCCATCCTCGCGCTGGCCTGGCTGGTGTCCCGGACCATCCCGGCCCATGCGGCCTGGCTCCGGACATGGTTCGCCCGGCCCATCGTGCTGTGTGGCCAGCACTCGCTTCCCGTGTTCTGCGCCGGCATCTTCCTCTCGTTCCTCGGCCGGCTGGCGATGGAGGAGCGCGGAGACTGGGCCGTGCAGGCCGGGGTCAACGCGCTCGGCATCGCCGCCATGGTGGGCGTCGGCGCCTTGGCGGCATGGTATCGGCAGAAGGGACGGGTGAGCCGCGCGGTGTTGCCGGACATGCCGAAATCCGGTAACGCAGGCGTGATATGAGAATGTACCTGATCGGCCGCCTGCTGCTGCTCGGCCTCGCGTTCGGAGCGGGGTCGGCGATGTCAATGGCGCCACCCGAGGCGTGCCAGGCCGCGGATGACTTGGCCGGCACCGCCACGCCCATCCCCAAGGTCGCCGCCGCGCTGCATCCCGGCGCGGTGCTGGACATCCTGGCCGTCGGGTCCGCCACGATGTTCGGCCCGGAGGCGAGCCTCGCGCCCGGCACGATCACCAGCCAGTCGATGGGGGAAAGCGGCAAGCTCCCGTTCCAATCCAAGATGTTCGCCGGGCCGGCCTCCGAACGGGCGTTCCCGTTGCAGATGGCCAAGGAGCTGCGGAGCGCCGTTCCGGGCCTCGACGTCAGGATCGCTGTCCGAGGCGGACGCAACCTGCTGGCGACCGACATGCTCGACCTGCTGCGGGCCGAGCTGGCCGCCCACCACTACGACCTGGTGCTGTGGCAGACAGGCACCGTGGAGGCAGTACGCAACATCCCGCCGGGCGAGTTCGGCCAGACCCTGTCCGACGGCGCCGAGGCTGTCACGGCCGCCGGTGCCGACCTCGTCCTGGTCGATCCGCAGTTCAGCCGATTCCTGCAGACCAGCAGCAACGTCGAGCCTTACGAGCAGGCGCTGCAGCAGGTTGCGGCCATGCCGGGCGTCGTGCTGTTCCGCCGCTACGACCTGATGCACGCCTGGGCGAACGACGGCCAGATCGACCTGGAGCGCACGCCGCGGTCGGACCGACAGAAGGCGATCGAGACGCTGCACACCTGCATCGGCAAGCATCTGGCACGCCTCATCATCGACTCGGCCCATCTATGACAAAAGTGGATGTTTGATTACTTAAGCTGACGAGGGAAATCGGCTTTCGATGAGATCGGGAACCAGACGCTGCATCGCGCTTTGAGACGACATGGTATTCCATAACGAACCTTCAATGATGAATGTGGGCGTCATCGGCCATGCGGCGTTCGGCGCATGGATGCGGGAAGCCTTGTCCAAGAGGTTTGACACGATCCTCCATGAGCCGGTGCCCTCGGTCCTGCTGGCCATCCTTGATGGCGGGACGAAGGGTGAAGACGGCCTGATGCCGGCGCAGGACAAACCCGGTCACTTCGAGTCCTGAGGCCGGTCGCTGGCCTCTGCTGGGTGGTGAGACCGCCGCCGAGACCATCGGCAACGTCGATCAGGATTACGTAAGCCGACGGCACGCTGACTGCCGGACCGTGCTAGACATGCAGCGGTCCAGCAACGGGCAGCAGGCCCAAACCACCGGGTCGATGCGCGTTTCCAGCGGAGTAGCCCATGCCCGTTCACGACAAAGCCGCCTCAACGCCGCGAGGCGCTGCCCTGTTGACGCTCATCGCGTTGCTGGCAAGCGGGTGCGCGACGCGCCCGCCCGCCACGGACCCGGAAGCGGTGGCGGACTTCCAGGCGGACAACGATCCCCTGGAGCCCACCAACCGCTTCCTCTACCGGGTGAACGACGTGCTCGACACCAACGTGCTGAGGCCCGTGGCCCAAGGA
>CAXTTB010000264.1:0-5576 GCA_964246905.1 uncultured Acetobacteraceae bacterium
CACCTACGACGGCGTGCTGCCTGCCGGCGCCGCCGCGGCGGCAGGCATCGGCGCCCTCCTGGCCGTCCGTCCCGGCGCTGGGACGTGGGGCCGGCTGCCGGCCCGGGCCAGGCTGGCGCTGCGGCTGCTGCTTTTCCTGGCAGTGCTGGCCCTGCCGGCGCTCACCAACGACTTCGTGGCCCAGGTGATGATGCTGGTCTGCCTTTACACGCTGATGGGGCTGGGCCTGAACATCGAGCTGGGGCTGGCCGGGCTGGTCGATCTCGGCTTCGTCGCGTTCTTCGCCGTGGGTGCCTATACGGTGGCGCTGCTGACGGCGGACCCGGCGGGCTTGGGCGGGCACCTGCCGTTCTTCGCGGCGCTGCCTTTCGCGATCCTGGCCGCGTCCGCCGCCGGGTTCCTGTTCGGCCTGCCGGTGCTGAAGGTGCGCGGGGACTACCTCGCCATCGCGACGCTCGGCCTCGGCGAGATCATCCGCGTGCTGGTGCTGTCCGACATGCTCAAGCCGCTGCTGGGCGGCGCGCAGGGCATCGTCAACGTCCCCAAGCCTGCCTTGTTCGGCACCGTGCTCAGCTCGCCCACGCAACTGTTCTACATGACCGCGGGCCTGACGGCGCTGGCCGGGTACGTGGCCTGGCGGGTGCAGCACTCCGGGCTGGGCCGGCGCTGGCTCGCGGTGCGGGAGGACGAGGACGTGGCGCAGGCGCTGGGCATCGCGCTGGTCCGGGTCAAGCTGTCCGCCTACACCATGGGCGCGGCGTTCGCCGGGCTGGCGGGCGGCATCTTCGCCGGCATGGTCGGCTCGGCGTTCCCGCAGAGCTTCCAGCTCCTGGTCTCGGTCAACGTCTTGGCGATCCTGGTGGTGGGCGGCATCGGCAGCCTGCCCGGCGTGCTGGTCGGCGCTACAGCACTCATCGGGGCGCCGGAGGTGCTGCGCGACCTCGGGGAGTACCGCTACCTGATCTACGGCCTGGTCATCATCGCGGTGGTCCGGTTGAAGCCGGAGGGGCTGAGTCCCAAGGCCATCGCCCACCGCGAAGCCGTATGACCGGACTGCTGCTGTCCGCGCGGGGCGTCAGCAAGCGGTTCGGCGGCCTGCTGGCGATCAGCCAGGTGGACCTGTCGGTGCCGAAAGGCGCCATCCACAGCGTGATCGGCCCGAACGGCGCCGGCAAGACCACGCTGTTCAACTGCCTGACCTCCTTCGTGCAGCCCAGCGCCGGGGAGATCCGCCTGGATGGCGTGCGGATCGACGGCCTGCGTCCGGACCTGGTGGCCAAGCACGGCATCGCCCGAACCTACCAGAACATCCGCCTGTTTCCCGACCTGACCACCATCGAGAACATCATGGTCGGCATGGACGCCCGGCGACCGGAAAGCTTCTTGGGCGCGCTGCTCGCCACGCCCTCCCACCGCCGCCAGGTCCGCGACACCGTCGAGCGTGCCCGCGCGCTGCTGGGCGCGGTGGGCCTCGCCGGGCGCGGCGACCGCCTGGCCCGGCACCTGCCCTACGGCGACCAGCGCCGGCTGGAGATCGCCCGCGCCATGGCCATCGAGCCGGTGCTGCTGCTGCTGGACGAGCCGGCCGCCGGGATGAACCCGGTCGAGAGCCACGCCATGCTGAACCTGATCCGGACACTCCGCGACCAGCACGGGCTGACCATCCTCTTGATCGAGCACCAGATGCGCGTCGTCATGGGCATTTCCGAGCGCATCAGCGTGCTGGACCACGGCGCCTGCATCGCCGAGGGCACGCCGTCCGAGATCCGCGCGGACCCCACGGTGATCGCCGCCTACCTGGGCGCGCGTGCGGCCCGGCACGGCATGGACGCGCTGGAGAGCCGCGCTTGAGCGCGCTGGCCGCCCTCGACCTGCACGTCAGCTACGGCAACGTCCGCGCGCTGCGGGGCGTGTCGCTGGCGGTGGCGGAGGGCACGATCTGCGCCGTGGTGGGGGCGAACGGCGCGGGCAAGACCACGGCGCGCACCGCCATCTGCGGCCTCCGCGCCCTGAGCGCCGGGCGCGTGGTGCTGGCGGGGCGGGATGTCACGGACGTGCCGCCGCACGACCTGGTGCCGCTCGGCCTGGTGCAGGTGCCGGAAGGGCGGCGCGTGTTCGCGCGCCTCACTGTGCGGGAGAACCTGAGCATGGGCGCGTTCCGCCGCCGCTCCCCGCGCGCCGAGCTGGCGGCGGAGCTGGACCGGGTGCTGAGCCTGTTCCCCCGGCTGCGGGAGCGCCTGACCCAGCTCGCCGGCACGCTGTCGGGCGGCGAGCAGCAGATGCTGGCGATGGGCCGCGCCCTGATGTCCCGCCCGCGCACCCTGCTGATGGACGAGCCGAGCATGGGCTTGGCGCCGCAGGTCGTGGACCAGGTGTTCGAGACCATCCAGTCCATCAACAAGCTCGGCGTGACCGTGCTGCTGGTGGAGCAGAACGCGTTCATGGCGCTGGAGATCGCGCAGACGGCCTACGTGCTGCAATCCGGCGAGGTGGTGCTCTCGGGACCCGGACCCGATCTGCTGAGCAGCGATGCCGTGCGCGAGGCTTACCTGGGATAGCGGCGCCGGCCCCATGCGGCGGACCGGCCGAGGGCAAGCATCGCCTCACCGGACACGGCGACGGCACCCGTCCGTTTGCCCACGGCATCCGCCGCCCCCTTCGCCCGCACCAGAGGAACGCCGATGCCGCAGCGCCAGATGCACCTGGCCGCCTACCTCAAGACCGGCCCGACGGCCCTGCACGTCGGCGGCTGGCGGCATCCGGAATCGACCCTCGACTCCAGCATCTTGATGAAGAACGCGGAGCCTCGCTTCAGGTTGGAGCCAAGCTGAAACGATACCGCTCTGGAGGCAGCCGTCCTGGCCGGTTTCACCGATCCCGACCAGGGCCGCAAGGCTGGCGGGCAGGTCCGCCGCGCCGGTCGCTGAACGTGGTGGTAGCCCGGCATCGTCCTGAAAAGGACGGTCCCCGCCAGCAGCCTGGCCGTGCTGCCGAGGACCGGCCACACGCTGAACCTTGAGGAGCCGGACGCCTTCGCCCTGCCCGCCGGGTTCCTGGCACAGGTCGAGGCCGGGGCGTGGCGCCGATGCGACCCGCGCACCGACCCCGGCCAGGTGATGCGCGCCCGGTGACGGCCCTGTCCATCGAGGGCGCACGGCTCTGGGACCGGCTGATGACGCTGGCCCAGGTCGGCGCCACGCCGGCGTACGGCCGCTCGCCGCCATCCCGGCGTCGATCAACGCGGCGGGCACCTCGGTGCGGGACGCCCTGGCGACCCTGCTTGCCGCCTTGCCGGACCTGCCGTGCCGCCTGCTCGGTTTTTTCCCGGCCTGCTGCCTCGAAGCGCACATCGAGCAGGGGCCGGTGCTGGAGGCGGCAGGCGTTTCCGTGGGCATCGTCACCGGCATCCAGGGCAGGACCACCTGGTATGTCATGCTGGCGGGTGCGGCAGGCTACGCCGGCACCCTCGGCATGGCCTGGCGGCGTGACGCCGGCGCCGCCTTCGCGAGTGGCGGATGCCATGTTCGCCATTGCGGGCGGCCTCGGCGCGATGCAGGTCGCGGCCGCCAAGGACGTCAAGGTGCTCGGCTGCTACTCGGACCAGCCCTCCCTCGCTCCCAACAACATGGGAACGAGCTTCGAGATGAACCTGGCCGGCATGGTCGTGACCCAGGCCGCGGCGGTCGCCGGCGGGTCGTTCAAGGGCGGCACGGAATGGAAGCCGTCGATGCAGGCCATGTGGCTGCCGACGTCCGGCGGGAACGGCGACCACGATCCCAACGTCGTCTCCGCCGAGGCCTGGGCCGCGTTCCAGGCCGTCTGGAACGACCTCGGCGCCCGCAAGATCGACGCTGCCGCCTGGCCGATCACGATGAATGCCTGCCGCGACGTGCTGGAGCGCGGCAGCGTCTGCGTCGAGGGCCTGGGGGACGACATGGCGCTCAAGCGCTGGTTCACCTGCATGACCGGACTGGGCGCGGTGCACCTCCCCCGGGAGGACGCGAAGACGGCGGCCTTGCACGGCTGCGTCGAGAACATCCGCTCAGGCGTCACGACCCTTGTGGGCTTCATGTATGTCCACACGCGGCCCAACATGACCGCGGCGGTCGTGGACGCCTTCGGGGAGACCGGGATGCGCGGCTTCGTCTGCCGCGGCTTCACGACGGCCGGACAGGAGCATGACGTGCCGGCCGGGCTGATCGAGACGCCTGGGCAGGCGGTCACGGTTGCGCGCCGCGCCATCCGCGGCATCAACAAGCCCGGCGGGCAGGTCCAGGTGGGCGTCGCGCCGTGCATGATCTGGACCGTGGACGAGGCCGCGCTGCGTCTCGCCCGGCAGCTCGCCGACGAGGATCGGGTCCTCCTCACCACGCATGGGGCCAAGACCCGCTTCGAGATCCAGGAAGCCGCCAGGCGCTATGGCCAGACCGACACGGAGTTCCTGTCCGACATCGGCTTCCTGGAGCTGGACGTGCTGGCGGTGCATTGCCGGCCATACCACATCCGCATCCTGCGGCACCATGACGCCAAGGTGCCGCACGACCCGTGCAGCAACCTTTACCTCGGGTCCGGCATCGCGCCGATCCCGGAGATGCCGATCCCGGAGATGCGGTGGGCCGGGGTCACGGTGGGCCTCGGTCACGAGATCGGTTCCATCGAGGCCGGCAAGGAAGCCGACCTGGCCGTGGTGGATTTCGAGACCGCCTTCACGGCCCCGATCCACAACCCCGTTCCGGCGATCGTCTATTCCGGGCTGGGCCACGAGGTGTCGAGCGTGATGATCGACGGGCGCTTCGTGTTGCGCGCCGGGGTGGCGGTCACGCAGGACGAGCACGCGCTTTGCTGCCGGGCGCAGCTTTGTGCCGACGCCCTGGCGGCCCGGGCCGGGGCGGTCCGCTTCAAGAACCGCGGGTGGCGCTCGGCCGCGATTTAGGGCGTGTCCGGTGCAGGTAGGAGCACCGGCCGCGCCCTAGCAATATTCACGAGCAATATCCACGGAAGCCGACACCTGGTCCAGCGTGGCCACCAGCCGCGCCAGCAGATAGGGCGGGTAGGCGGAGGTCGCGAAGGTCGGCACGATGCCGATGCGGCGGGTCGCCGCCGCCATGAGGCTGGCCATCACCGACGGGTCCTGCCGCGGCACGGCGATGCCATGGCGCAGGTAGATCTCGCGGGACGCGGCGTAGCTTTCGCCGATGTGGGAGGAGTCTTCCAGCAGGATGTAGTCGAAGCACGCCCGTTCCAGCGCCTGCGCCACGTCGGTGAACAGCTTGGGCTGCATCCAGCTTTCGCCGATGCGCCCGGTCCACGGCTCTCCCCAGGCCTGTACGCTCGACTCTTGGAGGAACAGGCCCAGGTGGAACGGCTTCGTCTGCAAGGCTTTGCCTCTGCGTCAGCATGGTCCTGCCCGGCACGCGCCGTACGGCGACGAGGCCATCGGGGAATACTGGCATCTGCCGACAGGCCCTGGCGAGCTTTTCCTCCGCAGTCCGCAGTGATGCCAACGACCGTTCGCTCTGACTTTTCCCGTCATTGCGAGCCGCCCTTGCGGCGCGGCAATCCAGGACTGCAAGGAC
>CAXTTB010000265.1:0-707 GCA_964246905.1 uncultured Acetobacteraceae bacterium
TCGAGGGCGTCGGCCCCGTTGCGCTGCCGCTGCTGCCCGAGCAGGCCGGGCGGAGGGTCGCGGTGGCCGAAGCCGCCCCGTTTGGACGCGGCGAGGAGACGGTCGTCGATCCGGCCGTGCGGCGCTGCTGGCAGGTCGGCCCGGACCGGGTGCGCCTCGGCGGGCGGCATTGGGCCAGGACGCTGGACCGGATCGTGGCGCAGGCCGCAGAAGGGCTGGGGGTCAGCGATCCGGTCACGGCCGAGTTCCACAAGCTGCTGGTCTATGGACCCGGCAGCTTCTTCGTCGGCCACCGCGACACCGAGAAGGCGCCGGGCATGTTCGCGACCCTCGTGGTCGTGCTGCCGTCGTCCTTCGAGGGCGGCGGCTTGCTGGTGCGCCACCGGGGCCGCGAGGCCCGCCTCGCCCTGCGCTGCGACGACCCGGCGGAGGCCGCGTTCGCGGCGTTCTATGCCGATTGCGTGCATGAGGTCCTGCCCGTCACCGAGGGGCATCGCCTGACCCTGGCCTACAACCTGGTGCGGGCGGGCAAGGGCCGCCCGCCCAAGCCGCCCGACTACGAGGAACAGCAAGCCGGCATCGCGGCGCTGCTGCAGGCATGGCGCGGCAGCGGGACGCATCCTGCTGGCGAGGTGCCGGAGAAGCTGGTCCATCCGCTGGACCACGCCTACACGCCGGCTGAACTCGGGTTCGCCGCGCTGAAGGGC
>CAXTTB010000265.1:717-4634 GCA_964246905.1 uncultured Acetobacteraceae bacterium
GCGGCGGGCGTGCTGGCGGCCGCGGCGACGCAGGCGCGCTGCGACCTGCATTTGGCGCTGCTGACCGTGGAGGAGCGCGGTACCGCGGAGCACGCGGACGACTACGGCTCGCGGTGGGGCCAAAATGACGACGAGTTCGAGGCGGGCGAGGTGTACGACCGATCCGTGACCCTGTCCGAATGGCGGCGGCTGGACGGCCAGGACACCGTGCTCGGCGTGATCCCCGTGGAGGAGGACGCGGAGCTGTCCCCGCCCGATGCCTGCGACGACCTTGCGCCCGACGAGGAGCACTTCCACGAGGCGACCGGCAACGAGGGCGCCTCGTTCGAGCGCAGCTACAAGCGGGCTGCCCTGGTGCTCTGGCCGGGCGGGCGGCTGTTCGCGGTGCTGAGCCAGGCCGGGCTGCCCGTGACCCTGCCCTTCCTTGAGGATCTCGCCCGGCGCTGGGCCGAGGGCGGCGAGGCCCGGCCGTCGCCGCTGCGGCGGGAGGCGCACGACCTCGCCGGGCACATGCTCGCGCAATGGCCGAAGCGGGGCGGCTCCCTGTATCCCCGGACGCCGAGCGCCGCCGCCCGTGTGCTGGCGGCGCTGACGCGGCTGGACGACACGGCGGCCATCGAGGACGCTTTGACGGTCGTTGTCGCCGGGGACGGCTTCGGGGGGGGGGGGGGGGGGGGGGGGGGGGCGCCGCCCCCCCCCCACGCCGTGATCGGCGCCTTGGGCTGCCTGCCTCCGGCGCGGCGCGCGGCGCTGATCGGGCGCATCATGGCTGGCATGGCGGCCAGCGCCCTCGGGGCCTGCGCCAACCTGCTCGCCCGGGCCGCCGCCACATGGCCGGACCAATGCACGCCCGGCCTGGCCCCCGCCGCCGCCCGGCTGGCCGGGGCGCTGCCGGGCGACCCCGCGCAGGCCGCCGAACGCCCGTCTTGGCAGGGTAGCCCCCAGGTGGATGCCGGCACCGTGGCCGACCTGATGGCGGGGCTGTGCGCCATCGACCCCGCGCTGGCCGAGCGCGCCGCGGCTCATCTGCTCGCCTGGCCGAGAACCTATGGGCTGGACGCCGCGCTGGTGCCGGCGACCCGCGCCTTGCTGGACATGGCCGGCCCGTCCCGCATGGCCGCGGTCGGGACGTTGCGGGCCGCATGTCTCCTGCACCTGCGCGCCAGGATCGCGGAGCCGCTCGCTCCGCCGACGGACTGGGCCCGGCCGGCGGCGATCCCATGCCGCTGCCCCCGTTGCAGCGAGCTGGCGCGGTTCCTCGCCGATCCCGGGCGCAAGACGTGGGTGTTCAAGGCCGCCGAAGCTGACCGGCGTCACGTGGAGGACGCGGTCAAGGGGGCGGGCTGCGACGTGGACATGGCCACCGACCGCCGGGGCCGGCCCTATAGCCTGGTGTGCACCAAGAACCAGGCCAGCTACGAACGCCGGGCGGAGCAGCGCGCCGAAGATATCGAGAACCTGGCGCGGCTTGCGGGCTGACGCCGGCTGAAGGGTGCGGCCCGGATGCAAGGCGCTGGAGGTGCTGCATCACGCCTTTTGAGCACGCCCAAGACGACCACAGCCGCCGCGTCCACGACTGGCGACCGGGGGCATTGCGGGATGATGGCGGTTGCGACGCTTGAGGAGGAGGACGCCAAGGGTCCGAGCCGTGGGCGCGAGGACCTGGTGGCTGATCGCACCCGGACCGGCAACCGCATGCAACCGGCGCCGGCCCGGCTCGGCATCCGCGGCATCAGCCGGAGTTGCGCCGTGCGCCTCGGTGGCTTGCGGCCCTGCACATGCCGGAGGGCCTGTCGATCCCGCCGAACACGCTGGACGATGTCCGGCACGACATCGCCCGGGGCGTTGCCGACATGCGGTCCGCCATCCACACCGCCGCCCCTGCCATCCCGTGGCGCGCCGCGGGCGGCAGGGCGGGAGCGGGCGCCATCTCGGTCAGTGTCTGATGCCGGCGCTGCACGGTGCAGCCGCGCTCCCCCCAGGTGCGACGCTCCGCCCTGGCCGGCGCCGATCACCTGGACCTTGATGTAGCAGGCGCGGCCGACCTTCTCCTTCCCACAAAGCCTGGCGTGCCCCGTCGCGGTCCGCGCCTCAGACAGGCGGCCAGCCCAAGCCTCGGCCAGCCTGGCGGCGCCGTCCGCCCCGCGCATCCGCTAGATCAAGCCGTAGGCCCGGCACTCGCTCCACGGCCCGCCGGCGCCGAACGCGGACATGGAGGCCATGACCAGCGACGGGTTGTCCGCGCGCGGCCCGCCATACGACAGGCCCAATTTTGGCAGCACGCCCGGCGAGTGGTTCGGTTCTGCCGCACATTCCGTGCTGCTTTGCAGATGTTGCGGGGTGCGATGAGCACATGAGGGGAACACGTCCCTCCTCGAAGGCTTTGGTTGTCCGAGCACCTTCTGCCGCTGATACCGGCAGGCCTGGCCGTCGTGCAGGTCCTGCCCACCCCCGAACGCGTCACCATCCTCACCCAGCCGCTTGCCGCGACGGCCGCCTGTCCTGGTTGCGGCACGGTGTCGGGCCAGGTCCACAGCCGTTGCGAACGGACCTTGGGCGACCTGCCTTGGCAAGGCCGCCCAGTGGTGCTGCGCGTCCAGGCACGACGCTTCCGCTGCCGTCATCCGGCCTGCCCTCAGCAGAGCTTCGCCGAACGGCTGGGCGATGGGGCTGCCGCTTGGGTGCGGCGCACCGGCCGGCTCGGCGCTTTGCAGCATCACCTCGGCCTGGCCCTGGGCGGCAGGGCCGGCGCGCGGCTGGCTGGGCGCCTTTCCATGCCGGCCAGTCCCGATACGCTGCGGCGCATGCTGGTGCGCCAACCCTTTGATGGCGCCGATCCGCCCATCCCGCGGGTGCTTGCGGTGGATGACCGGGCCTGGCGCTGCGGCCACCGCTACGGCACCGTGCTCGTGGAGCTGGAGCGCAACAAGGTCGTGGACCTGCTGCCGGACCGGCAGGCCGAAACCCTTGCGGCCTGGCTGCGCGAACACCCTGGCGTCGAGGTGATCGCGCGCGACCGGGCCGGCGCCTATGCGGACGGCGCACGCCAGGGCGCCCCTGATGCCGTCCAGGTCGCGGACCGCTGGCACCTGCTGCGCAACCTAGGCACGGCCGTGCAGGCCCTTGCCGACCGGCACAGCGCCGCCACACGCCGGGCCATGCAGCACGCCCCCGACGAGCTGCACCTCCCTGATCCGAGAAGGAGCCGGTTTATGGCCGAAACCAATGTGCTGTCGGAGCTGAACGCCAACGTGTGGCGGATCGAGGTGCAGCCGGGCGCGGTTGTGGCCGAGGGCGACACGCTGATGATCCTGGAATCCATGAAGATGGAGATCCCCGTCACGGCGCCCGCCGCCGGCACGGTGCTGTCGCTCGCGGTGCAGGAGGGCCAGGCGGTGGCGGAAGGGGACACGCTCGCCGTCCTTGCGGGCTGACGGGCGTGTTCGGCGCGGTGCTGGTGGCGAACCGAGGCGCGGTGGCGGCCCGGGTGATCCGTGCCCTGCGGGCGCTGCGCGTCCGCTCCGTCGCGGTGTACTCGGACGCCGATGCCGGCCTGCCCTATCTGGCCCAAGCCGACGAGGCGCACCGCATCGGCCCCGGCCCGCCTCGCGAGAGCTACCTGGACCAGGACGCCCTGCTGGCCCTGGCTGCCGCGCGCCGGGTGGACGCGGTGCACCCGGGCTACGGCTTCCTGTCGGAGGACGCGGCCTTTGCCCGGCGCGTGACGGCGGCCGGGCTGGCGTTCATCGGCCCGAACCCGGACCTGATCGAGGCCATGGGGGGAGAAGACCCGGGCGCGGGCGCTGATGGCGGCGCACGGCCTGCCGGTCGCCGCCGGCAGCGGCGTCCTGGGCGGGGCCCCCGGGGCGGCCGCGGCCCCGCGCGGCCCAGGTGCTCGGCGCCCGGCACGGCAACCG
>CAXTTB010000265.1:4644-5571 GCA_964246905.1 uncultured Acetobacteraceae bacterium
TCGTCCGCGCGCGCTCCGCCGCCGGCCGCGCCTTCGCCAACCCGGCGATCTCCCTGGAGCACCTGCTGCTGCGGCCGCGGCACATCGAGGTCCAGGTGCTCGGCGACCGGCACGGCAACCTGCGGCACCTGTTCGAGCGCGACTGCTCGCTGCAGCGCCGGCATCAGAAGGTGATGGAGGAAAGCCCGGCGCCCGGCCTGGACCCCGCGCCGCTGGAGGCGCTGGCCGGGCAGGTGGCGGCGGTGCTGCGGGGCCTCGGCTACGACAACATCGGCACGGTGGAGATGCTGCGCGCCGACGACGGCACCTATGGCTTCCTGGAGGTGAACACCCGGCTGCAGGTGGAGCACGCCGTGACCGAGATGGTGACGGGCGTCGACCTGGTGACCGGCATGGTCGGCGCCGCGTCCGGGGCGCGGCTGGACGCGCTGCTGCCGCCCGTGCTGCATCGGTCCGGCGATGCCGTCGAGGCCCGGGTGTGCGCGGAGGACCCGCGCCGCTTCCTGCCGGGTCGGCGGCCCTGCGTGTGGAGACCGGCTATGCCGAGGGCTGCACGGTGTCGCCGTTCTACGACCCGCCGCTGGCCAAGGTGATCGCCCACGCGCCGGACCGCGCGGCGGCCCTGGATGCGCTGGCCGACGCCCTGCGCGGCTTCGAGGTCGCGGGCGTCAAGACCAACATCCCATTCCTGCTGCAGGCGCTGTCCGATGCGCGGGTCAGGGCGGCAGACGTTTATACGTCCCTGGCGGAGGACATCGCCGCAGGATGCGGTTGAGCAGGCCACGGCGTTCGCATCAAGCGACGGGCCTGTGGTTGAGGATTGCGGCGGGGACCCGGACGTCCAGCACGGCATCCCGCATGGCATCCCGCACGGCATGGCGGATGGAGTCTTTGCCGGTGACGATGCGGACGGCGTTGGGCGGCACG
>CAXTTB010000266.1:0-3017 GCA_964246905.1 uncultured Acetobacteraceae bacterium
GGCCACACCCGCGCGCCGGGCGAGCGCGAGGCCGCCGAGCCGGGGGGCGCGCACGCCCACCGGGCGCCCGGCCGCCTCGCGCCGGGCCGCGAGCAGGCCCGCGGCGTCGGCCGCCACCCGGTCGAGCGGGGCGACGCGCCCTGCCAGGTCCTCGCGCAGCAGGGCGGCGAACGCCGCCTCCAGCGCCGTGCGCCTCCGGCCTTCGGGGAGGCGGGCGAGGCCGAATCGGACATGTCCTCGTTGCCCAGCCCGGCGAAGCGCCGGGCGATGCGGGTGCCGAGCGGCTCGGCCCGGGGCTGGTCGTCGGAGGCGGCTGCGGCGGCGCGCAGGATGTCGCGCACCTCCTCCATACTGCGTCCGCGCCGGGCCGCGCGTTCCTGCACGCGACGCTTCACGTCCTCGTCCAGGTTGCGTACCAAAAGCTGGGCCGCCATCGACTCCCCCCAGCAGAACCGATCATCAAAGTTGGCCTTGGATGGCACGATCAGCGGGAAGGACGCCCCATCCGCCGACGACGCGACCTGGGGCGTCGCCCAGGCGATGATGGACGCCGCCCGCGACGGGGGTGCCGCAAGCGCCGGACCAGTCCAAATGTTGGGTTTGCGAACAGGAGGGGGCGTCTCGTGCAGCACTTGGTGAAGCAGGCCTTGGCGCCGGAAGCCAGCGGCGACGACCCGCTCTACCGGGCCGCGCTGGAGGTCGAGCAGGACGAGCGGCTTGCGGCCGGAACGGCGGAGTGGGACGGCACGGCCGCGGACAGGTTGGAAGCCTCCAAAACCCGGCACGGATGAGGCCGGCCGGCGCAGGGCGGGCGCCAGCGTCAGGGCTTGCCGCCCAAAGCCGCCAGCAAAGCCGCGGCCTTGGCCGCAACGGCTGCGGCGGTGTCGCCGGGCTTGTAGATCGCCGAACCGATCCCGAACCCGGCCGCGCCCGCCTCCCGCCACGCGCCCACTGTGCCGGCGTCCATGCCGCCCACCGGCAGCACCAGCGTGCCCGGCGGCAGCACGGCCCGCAGCGCGCGGAGCATGGCGGGGCTGCCGGCCTCCGCCGGGAACAGCTTGAGCGCGTCCGCGCCGGCGTCGAGCAGGCTGAACGCTTCGGCGGGCGTGAAGAAGCCGGGCATGGCGGCCATGCCGCGCGCCTTGGCGGCGCGCACCAGCGCCGGGTCGGCGTGCGGCGTGACGATCAACCGGCCCCCAGCCTCCGCCACACGGTCCACGTCAGCGGCGCGCATCACCGTGCCGGCGCCGACCAGCGCCTGGTCGCCGAAGCGGTGCGCGAGGCGGGCGATGCTGGCGAACGGGTCGGGCGAGTTCAGCGGCACCTCGATGATGCGCAGCCCGGCCTGCACCAGCGCGTCGCCCACGGCCTCCGCCTCCTCGGGCCGGATGCCGCGCAGGATGGCGACGAGGGGGCAGGCGGTCAGGAGTCCCGGGATGTCCATGCGGCTTCTCCAATCAGTGCAAGGCCCTGCGCCGCCGCGTCGGCCTCCGCGGGCGTCGCGCTGCCGCCGCACAGGGTGATCGCCTGGCCGTACAACGCGCACAGCGCGGGGGCGCCGATCAGCAGGACGGGGGACGCCGGGGCGGCGGCCCGGACCTCGTGCCCGATCAGCAGGCCCGACAGGAACGACGACGCCGCGGCCTCCGGCAGCCGGTCGAACAGGCCCAGGGTGCGGACGCCGAACAGGTGGTGCAGCAGGCCGCCCGGGTCGGCCGAGCGCAGCACGCCTTGGCGGAACGCCTCCGGATCGGGCGGCGCGTCCGCCTGCATCAGGCGGCCCAGGATGGTGTGGCCGCTGAGCGCCGCGAAGGCTTCCCCGGTCAAGTGCGTGCTGAACCCCTCGACGCGGCCGTCCACGACCCGCGCCCATTTCGAATGGCTGCCCGGCAGGCAGACCACCCTGTCTCCCGCATCCGCGCCGAGCGCGCCGAGGATCTGCACCTCCTCCCCGCGCATCACCTCGGGCACGCCCGCCGGGTCGGCGGCGGACAGGCCGGGGACGAGCAGCACCTCCGCCGGGCCGAACGGGACGGGGACCAGCGCCCGGGCCAGGTCGGCGGTGGCGGCGGGGCAGGGCAGGTACGGCGCCTCGACCCAGCCCTGGCGGCTGCCGACCATGCCGGACATGAGGATGCGCCGTTCCCCGTCGGCGAGCCAGGGCGCCACGGCGTCCTCCAGCGCCCGCGGGAACCCGCCCGCGGCGACGCCCCCGACTGCGGCAACGTTCAAAATGCCGAGCGGCAGCGCCAGCCGGTCCAGCACGGCCCGGCCGCGCAGCCGGTAGGCGCGGAAGCTGGTGGTGCCCCAATCTATCCCGATCATGCCCGCATGGATCGCACGGCGGCCCCCGTTTTGCCAGCCGGCGGCCCGCGGTCAGCGGTAGTCGTTCCAGGCGGTGGTGAACGGCTTGCCGAAGTACGTCGCCCAAAGGTAGTTCGCGCTGTAGCGCACCCCGGTCATGATCAGCCCGTCCCCGCGGAGCCGCCGCCCCGACGACTTTGCGGTGAGCGCATAGGTGAACCGGACCTCGCCGATCCGGCTCATCCGGCTCGCGATGTCGGTGTCCTCGCCGTAGAAGGTGAAGCGGTCGCTGTAGCCGCCGATGCCGGCCAGCGCGTCCCGCCGCAGCACGAAGTTGCCGCCCTGCACCATCGACCCGACGCCGAGCACCCGCTTGTTGAAGACGTAGGTCGCGAAGCCCACGGCGTAGAACACCCGGGCCGCCGCGCGGATGTGCGCCGGCACGTCGTGGTAGTCGTAGGGGCCGCTGAGCACCACCAGCCGCGGGCAGCGGTCGAACTCCGCCAGCACCCGGTCGAGCCAGCCCGGCGGCACCAGCGTGTCCGCGTCGATGTTGGCGACCAGCTCGCCCCGCGCCGCCGCGAACCCGGCGCTGCGCGCCTGCACGAGGCCCTTGAGCGGCTGCTCCACCACGGCCACCCCCGGCGTCGCCGCGGCGCGGCGGGCGGGGGCGGCCGGGGGGGGGGGGGGGGCCCCGCCGCGGGCGGGCTGGG
>CAXTTB010000266.1:3027-4884 GCA_964246905.1 uncultured Acetobacteraceae bacterium
GTCGGCTGACACCGGGGGGCGAGGGCGTCCAGCGACAGTTCTGTGTCAGCCGGGCGGCTGGCCGCGCCGCCCGGGTTGGGGGTAGGCTGCCGCCGAGCATGGAGGACCCGATGGCATACTCGCCCCCGCCGCATCTGACCCAGCACTGGAGCGTGCGGAAACCGGCAGCCACCGGGCGGCGCGGCATGGTGGTGTCGCAGTCCCGGGACGCGGCGCTGGCGGGCGTCGCGGTGCTCGACGCCGGCGGCAACGCGGTGGATGCGGCGGTGGCGACGGCGCTGGCCTTGGCGGCGGCCGAGCCGTGGAACAGCGGGCTGGGCGGCATCGGCTTCGCGCTGGTGCACCGCGCCGGGCAGGCGCGGGCGGAGGTGGTGGACTTCGGCCCGCGCGCCCCCGGGCGGCTCGACCCGGCGCGCTTCAAGCTGACCGGGCGCACCGCGGCGGACCTGTTCGCCTGGCCGGAGGTGGAGGGCGACGCCAACGTGCACGGCCCGCTCTCCTTCGCCGTGCCGTCCGCCGTCGCGGGCTACGCGCACCTGCATGGCCGGTTCGGCACCCTGCCGCTGCGGGAGCTGATGGCGCCGGCCATCGCCTTGGCGCAGCGCGGGTTGCCGCAGGACTGGTTCACCACGCTCAAGGTCGCCAACGCCGCCGCGATCCTGCGTCTGTATCCCGAAAGTGCCCGCATCTACCTGCCCGGCGGCCTGCCGCCGGTGCCGCCCTACCAGGGCAACCCCGGCGCGTTCCGGCTGGGCCGCCTCCCGGACACGCTGGAGCGGCTGGCGCACGCCGGGCTGCGCGACTTCTACGAGGGCGACGTGGCCGCGAGCATCGCCGCCGATGCGGCCGCGATGGGCGGCGTGCTGGACATGGACGACCTGCGCCGGTGCGAGGCGCAGATGCTGCCCTGCCAGGATGCGCCGTGGCAGGGCCGGACCTTGCAGCTCGCCGGCGGGCTGACCGCCGCGCCGACCTTGGCCCGGGTGCTGGAGGGCATGGCCCCGCCCTCCGGCCCCGCGCCGGACGCCGCGTGGTTCGCGGCCCTGGCCCGCGCCATGAAGGCCGCCTATGCCGAGCGCCTGGCCGGCCTGGGCGACGCCGAGCCTCGCGCGGCCGAAAGCTGCACCACGCACCTGACGGCGTGCGACGAGGCCGGCACGATGGTGTCGATGACGACCACCCTGCTGTCCTCCATGGGCAGCCGGGTGGTGCTGCCCGGCTCCGGCGTGCTGATGAACAACGGGGTGATGTGGTTCGACCCGCGCCCTGGCCAGCCGAACTCGGTCGGGCCGGGCAAGCGCCCGCTGACCAACATGTGCCCAATCATCCTGCGCGAAGGGGACCGCCCGGTGCTGGCGGCGGGCGCGTCCGGCGGGCGGCGCATCCTCGCCGCCGTGGTGCAGATGCTGGCCTTCGTGGACGGCTTCGGCATGGACCCGGAGACCGCGGCGCTCCACCCGCGCATCGACGTGTCGGACCCGACGACGGTCCACGCCGACGCGCGCCTGCCGGAGGACGTGCTGGCGGCGCTGCGGGCGGACGGCCCGGTCGAGGTGATGGAGCACGCGGTCCTGCCGGTCAACTTCGCCTGCCCCAACCTGATCCGGGACCGGGACGGGCGGCGCACCGGGATCAGCGACGCGCTCTCCCCCTGGTCCGCCGCGGTGGCCCAGGCATGAGCGGCACCACCGTGACCGACACCACCATCACCGATCCGGCGCTGATGCCGGCGGAGGCGCTGCTCGCCCACTACGCCAGCGGCCGGCTCAGCCCGGTCGAGGCGCTGCAGGCGGTGATCGAGCGCGTCGCCCGGCACAACCCGGCGGTGAACGCCTTCGCCGTGATGAACCCGGGCGC
>CAXTTB010000266.1:4894-5208 GCA_964246905.1 uncultured Acetobacteraceae bacterium
GGCTGGGGTTTTGCGCGCGGGGGGCCGGGAAAACCCGGGGGGTTAACGCGTGCGCGGTTATGAACCGGGGCGCCGTGCTGGGGGCGGGCGAAAGTGCCGGGCGTTGGCGCGCGGGCCGTCCGTTGGGCGCGCTCGACGGCGTGCCCTGCACGGTGAAGGACCTGCTGGACCTCGCGGGCCTGCCGACGCGGCGGGGCAGCCGCACGACCTCGCCCGACCCGGCGCCGGACGACGCGCCCGCCGTGCGGGGGGTGAAGGCGGCCGGGGCGGGGCGGCGGGGCCAGCCCCCGCCGCCGGCGTTCGGCGGGGAGCCC
>CAXTTB010000266.1:5225-5568 GCA_964246905.1 uncultured Acetobacteraceae bacterium
GGCACGGACGCGGGCGGCAGCATCCGCATCCCGGCAGCCTGGTGCGGCGCGGTCGGGTTGAAGCCGACGTTCGGGCGCGTGCCGCAATGGCCGGTCGGCGCGTTCGGCGCGGTGGCGGTGGCCGGGCCGATTGCCCGGACCGTGCGGGACGCGGCGCTGATGCTGTCCGCCCTCGCGCGCTTCGACGGGCGGGACCCGTTCTGCCTGCCGGACGACCCGCGGGACTGGCGGGACGGCATCGAGCAGGGGGTGGCGGGCCTGCGCGTGTCCGTGCTGCGGCGCCCCGGGTTCGAGGCGCCGGTCGATCCCGACGGCATCGCCGCCGTGGAGCCCGCCGCCGCGG
>CAXTTB010000267.1:0-5564 GCA_964246905.1 uncultured Acetobacteraceae bacterium
GTGCCTGCACATGGTGCGGCGCGACTACGGGCCGGCCGCCGCGGCGCAGGCGGCCCGGCTGGCGGTGATGCCCCTGGAGCGCGACGGCGGACAGGCGCAGTTCATCGTCCACCCAGCCCCGGCCTCGCCCGCGAGCCTGGAGCCGCTGCTGCGCTGGCTGTCGCAGAACCTGCACCGCGCGCTGGACATGGCGGAGGTCGCGCGCCAGGCGGGCATGACGCCGCGCACCCTGAGCCGCCGCTTCCGTCAGCAGGTCGGCACGACGCCGCTGCAATGGCTCCTGGCGGCCCGCGTGCGGCGGGCGCAGTGGCTGCTGGAGACCACGGGCCTGTCCGTGGAGCAGGTCGCGGCGCAGGCCGGCCTCGGATCGGCGGTGACGCTGCGGGACCGCTTCGCCCGGTCCGTCGGCACGACGCCCACCGCGTACCGCCGCGCCCTGGGGAGCCGCGACGCCGGCATCACTCCATCACGGGCGCGAGCTTCGTGACGGCCTCCACGTCGTCGCCCAGCCAATCGGGGTTCTTGGCGGTGCCGTCGAAGGTGGCACTCGTCTTGAACAGCTCGTACTTGCCTTCCAGGGCGTGCGGACGGCTGCGGGCCAGCAGCTCGGCGACCGCCGCCTTGTCCATGGGCTGGAAGGTGCGGACCGCCTCGAAGGCCTGGTCGAGGTCGCGCCGGTTCTCCATGCCGGTGATGACGACGGAGGTCGGCAGGTTGAGCGAGTAGTGCAGGTACTCGAGCGGCTTGATCGCCGCCCCGCTCTTCAGCAGCACGCTGTCGGCGAAGGACTTCATGCCCAGCGCCGCGATGCCATGCTCGACGAGGTAGGGCAGCACGAGGTGCGCGAAGCTGCGGAAATGCGCGTCCATGACGTTGAGCGGCATCTGCACCGCGTCGAAATGGAACCCGCGCTCCGCCGCCACCGCCAGCATCTGCAGGTGGATGCGCGGGTCCTTGTGCCCGGTGAAGCCGATGTAGCGCAGCTTGCCGGCCTGCTTCGCCTCGGTGAACGCCTCCATGGCGCCGCCCTCGGCGAAGATGCGGTCGGGGTCGTCGTAGCGCAGGATCTCGTGGTGCTGGATCAGGTCGATCCGGTCCGTGCGCATCCGCTTGAGGGAGGTGTCGATCTGGCTGGCCGCCTCCTTCTTGGTGCGCCCGTCCATCTTGGACATCAGGAACACCCGGTCCCGGTAGCCGCCCTGGTCGAGCGCCACGCCGACGCGCAGCTCCGACCGGCCCTTGTTGTAGTCCCAGCAGTTGTCGATGAAGCTGATGCCGCGGTCGATGCCCTCATGCACCAGGCGCACCGCGTCCTCGTCGCTCACCGCCGCCTTGCCGAGATGGAAGCCGCCCATGCCGATGGCGGAGACCATCTCGTCCGTGCGGCCGAAGCGGCGGTAGAGCATGTCGCCGCGGCGCTCCCCGGGGTCGGTCGCGAAGGGCAGGTCCGCCGGGTCCGGCACGCGGGTGGCCGGCAGCGCCGGGCTGGCCAGGGCCGCGCCGCCGGATGCCGTTCCAGGCGCTGCTGTTGAAAGACCGGGTTCAGTTGCCATCGAGCACCTCCTGAAACCCCTCATAAGGTGCTGGCAGGGTGCCGGTTCCTCCGAACCGATGGTGAGCCGGGCCGTTCACCAGCGAGCAGGAGAAGGAATGCATCATGGCGGAACGCTTTGCGGGCAAGGTGGCGGTGGTCACGGGCGGCAGCAGCGGCATCGGCCTCGCCACGGCTCATCGGTTCGCGCAGGAGGGGGCGACGGTGTTCCTGACGGGCCGGCGGGAGGCCGAGCTTGCCGCGGCGGTGGAACAGGTCGGACACGGCGCCGTCGGCGTGCAGGGCGACGTGGCGCGGCTGGAGGACCTGGACCGGCTTTACGCCACGGTCAGGGAGCGCGCCGGCCGCGTGGACGTCCTGTTCGCCAACGCCGGCATCGCGGAGCTTGCCACGATCGGGCAGATCACCGAGGCGGGCTTCGACGAGGCGTTCGCGGTGGACGTGAAGGGCGTGCTGTTCACGGTGCAGAAGGCGCTGCCGCTGATGCCGGACGGGGCCGCGGCCGTGCTGAACGCCTCGGCGCTGACGGTCAAGGGCGTGCCGGGCTTCGGCCTCTTGGCCGCCGCGAAGGCGGCCGTGCGCAGCTTCGCGCGGACCTGGGCCAACGAGCTGAAGGACCGCCGCATCCGCGTGAACGTCGTCAGTCCCGGCGCGGTGGAAACGCCGGCCGTCAGCAAGCTGGCAGGCGGCCAGGAGCAGGCGCGGCAGCTCGCGTCGGGCATGGCCGCGCAGACCCCCCTCGGGCGCGTGGCGCAGCCGGACGAGATCGCGAAGGCGGTCCTTTTCCTGGCCTCCGACGACGCGAGCTACGTCAACGGCGTCGAGCTGTTCGTCGATGGCGGCATGGTCCAGGTTTGACACCGGGCGGCAGCAGCCCGTGCGCGCTCACTCCTTCGGGAAATCCGTGGCGAGGCCCAGCTCCCGCCACGCCTCGACCTCCGCCAGGGTCGCCCGCAGCGCCTTCGTCACCGCCTCGATGCCGAACGCGCCGAGCACCAGGTGGCGCGGCGGGTCCTTGGCCTCGGTGATCCGGATCATGGCCTCCGCCGCGCGCAGCGGGTCGCCGGCCTGGGCGCCGCTGCCCTGGGCGGTGGACCTCATGCGGGCGCCCGCGGTTTCCGCGTAGTCCGCGATCCGGCTCGGCGTCTGCCGCAGGGAGCGCCCGGCGAAGTCCGTGCGGAACGGCCCCGGCTCGACGCACGTCACCTTGATCCCGAGCGGCCCGGCCTCCGCCGCCAGCGCGTCCGACCAGCCCTCAACTGCGTGCTTGCTCGCCGCGTAGTAGCCGGAACCGGGAAAGCCGATGAAGCCCGCCACGGAGGACAGGTTGAGCACGTGGCCCCGGCGCCGCGCCCTCATGCCGGGCAGCACGGCCCGGGTCAGGGCGAACAGGCCGAACACGTTCGCGTCGAACTGCGCCCGGATCTCGGCGTCCTCGCCCTCCTCGACGGTGGCCTGGTAGCCGTATCCCGCGTTGTTCACGAGCACGTCGATGGCCCCGAACCGCGCCTCCGCCGCCTGCACCGCCGCCGCGGCCTGCCCGGCCTGCGTGACGTCGAGGCCGAGCGCCAGGGCGCGGCCGCCGGCGCCCTCCGCCAGGTCGGCGACGCGCCCCTCCTCGCGGGCCGTGGCGACGACGCGCCAGCCGCGGGCGAGCACGAGCCGGGCCAGATCGCGCCCGAAGCCGGTCGAGCAGCCGGTGATGAACCAGACGGGAGAGTCCTGCTGTGCCATGGCGGCATCCTTTCTCCGCGCCGACGCGGGCGCATTCCTTGGGGAACAAAGATTGACATAATCTCACGCGACGCAATTTATAGACCGGAGTATTATACCGGAGAAACCGACGCATGAATGGTGTTTCGCGGCGGAGCGTGCTGAAAGGCATGGCCGCGGCAGGCGTAGCGGCTTCCGATGCAGGGGCCGCCCTGGCGCAGGGCAGTGCTGTATTCGACTACATCGTCGTGGGGTCGGGGCCGGGCGGCGGCCCGGTCGCCTGCAACCTTGCGAAGGCGGGATACAGCGTGTGCCTGATGGAGGCCGGCGGCCCGGCAACCGACCCCGACCTGGAGCTGGAGATCGCGTTCCCGCCCGCCGTGTTCGCGGTCACGGCCGACCCGCGGGTGTCCTGGGACTATTTCGTCCGCCACTACGCCGACCAGGCGCAACAGGAGCGCGACACGAAGTTCGTGCCCGAGAAGGACGGCGTGCTGTACCCGCGGGCCAGCACCATCGGCGGCTGCGCCATTCACCACTCCTTCGTGACCGCGTATCCCAGCAACTCGGACTGGGAATACATCGCCGCCGTGACGGGCGACAGGAGCTGGTCGCCCGACCTGATGCGTGGTTATTTCCAGCGCGTGGAGCAATGCAACTACCGGGATGCCACCCCGGAGACGGAAACCGTCGCGCGCCACGGCTTCGAAGGCTACCAGTCCACCGAGCTGCCCGATCCCACCCTGTTCACCAGCGATCCGCAGACCAGCCGGTTCATCCAGGCGGCACAAGCCGTCGTGGGCCAGCCCGGCGACGAGCAACTGTTCATCGAGAAGCAGTTGGACGCGAATGACTACGTGGTGATCGAGGAGGACCGGCAGGGCCTCTACCCCCTGCCGTTGTCCACGAAGAACGGGGCGCGCTGGACGATACGCGAGCACATCCTGGCCACGGCAAAGGCCTGTCCGAACCTCACGGTCATGACGGGCTGCCTCGCGTCGCGCATCCTGCTGGACGCGTCGAACACTGCGACTGGGGTCGAGTACCTGCAGGGTGCCAACCTCTACCGTGCGTCTCCCTTGTCCGATGCCGCCGCGGCGCCGCCGCGGCCGTTGCGCGTGCACGCCCGGCGCGAGGTCATCGTCTCCGCCGGCACCTTCAACAGCCCGCAGCTCCTGAAGCTGTCAGGGATCGGCGCACAGGAGGAACTCTCCGCCCTCGGCATCCACACGCGCGTCCATTTGCCCGGCGTGGGAACGGGAATGATGGACCGTTACGAGGTGTCGGTGACGACGCAGTTGAAGGCGCCGATGGGCCTGTACGACCGATGCACGTCCGGCGCGGATGATCCGTGCCTGCTTGACTGGCAGCAGGGCCGCGGCATCTACACCGCCATCCCGTACTCGATCGCCGCCATCGTCAAATCGGACCCGGGCCAGCCGGTCCGCAACCTTGTCGTAGGCAATGTTTACGGCGCATTCCACGGATACTTCCCGGGCTACCAGAACTCGGTCATCGTGCCCGACAACCAGACATGGCTGCTCCTGAAGGCCCACAACGAGAACCGGGCCGGTACGGTCAAGTTGAGGTCAAGCGACCCGCGCGACGTGCCGGTCATCAACTTCCATTACTTCGAGGAGGGCACGGATGCCGCCGGCAAGGACATGCAGGGCCTTGTCGATGGCGTGCTGCTTGCGCGCAAGTTGAACGTGGAGACGGCCGACCTCGCCGTAACGGAGCTGAGGCCCGGGCCGTCGGTGCAAAGCGAGGACGACATCGCGGCGTTCATCAGGAACGAGGCGTGGGGCCACCATGCCTCCTGCAGCAACCGCATGGGGTCGCCGTTCGACCCGATGTCGGTGGTGGACAGCAACTTCCGGGTCATCGGGACGCGCGGCCTGCGCGTGGTGGACGCGTCCGTGTTCCCGCGCATCCCCGGCTACTACATCACGGTCCCGATCCTGATGATCAGCGAGAAGGCCAGCGATGCCATCCTCGCCGACGCCCAGGCGGTCCGCAGAGGGTGAGCGGGACCTGACGGCACGGCCCACCCTCAGCCGCGCTCCACCGGCAGGGTGAACACGTATCCGACGCCCCGCTCGGTCCGGATCACGCCGGGCGCGCCCGAGCTGGCTTCGAGCTTGCGCCGCAGCCGCAGCACCTGCACGTCGATGCTGCGGTCGAAGATGTCCTCATGCACGTGGGTCGCCTGCAGCAGGTGCTCCCGGCTGAGCGGACGCTGCGGCGCGTCGAGGAAGGCGAGCAGCAGCGCGTACTCGCCCTTGGTCAAGGGGATCGG
>CAXTTB010000268.1:0-5563 GCA_964246905.1 uncultured Acetobacteraceae bacterium
CCCTCAATCCGCTCAAAGTGCCGTGCCCACACGCGGCGCAGCGTTCCGATGGCCGGCAGCGCCGCGGCGTCCAGGGGCGCGTCCGCCCCGGCCAGCGCGTCGAGGAGCCGGAAGCCGTCGGCGCCGACCACCGCCACGTAGGCGTCGCGCTTGGGGCCGGCCACAGGTATCCGCCGCTCCTCGACCCGCCGGTCGTAGCGCCCGTGCCAATCGGCCGGCGCGAACGCGTGCAGCCAGTCCGGCGCAAGGGCGGCAATGTCGTTCAGCGCCGCACGCAGCGTCTCGGCCACGAGTTCCACGCGGTTGAGGCTGCGGATGGCGGCGAGCACGTGCGTGCTGTCGGTGCGCTGGCGCCCGCGCGCCTTGAGCAGCCCGTCCTCGCGCGCCGCGTCCGCCACTCGCGCCAGCAGCCGGTCAGCAGCCGCGTTGCCCAACAGCCTGCCGCGGCGCTCGCACAGCACGCTGCGGTCAAAGCCCGGATCGGCGAGGTCGAGGGCGAGCAGGTATTTCCAGTCGATCCGGCCCCGGACGGCCTCCGCCGCCTGCCGGTCGCTCAGCCCCTCGCGGAACTGCATGAGCGTGACCAGCGCCAGCCGCCACGGCGCGTAGGCCGGCTGGCCGCGCTTGGGGTAGAGGCCGGCGACGTCGGCGTCCGTGAGCAGGGTGCCGAGCCGTTCGCGCAGGATCAGGTAAGGGTTGCGGGTCCCGAACGCGGCGCGCAATGCGGGCGGTGTCATCGGGCACGGGCGGGATCGGCTGCGGCGGGCGAAGCGACATGGCCACGCTCCAGGCTGAAAACCGCCCAACGCCGCCAGCCCCGTCAGGCTCCCGAATGCGCCACCAGTGTCGGTTCGCCTGACGGACAACTGGCGAGGTCCAAGCAATTGGACCTGCTGCCAGCATCCAGTCACAGCGACGACGCATGATGCCGCTGCTTGAGCGCGAGGCGACACATCAACCCGCTCCGGCGTCCTGTTCTGCCGCGCGCGCGGACATGATCTCCTCGACCCGGGCACGATGTTCCGTCCCCCAGACACACAGCGGCACAAGCGCCTGCGCGAGCGTCATCCCAAAGGGCGTCATCGTGTAATCAACCATCGGCGGCACCCGCTGGTAGTCGTGCCGGGTGAGCACGCCCGCCACTGCCAGCTCGCGGAGTTGCTGGATCAGCACCTTCTCGCTGATGCCCGCGACCAGCCTCCTGAGATCTCCGAAGCGCTTCGGTCCCGAGTTGAGATGGTATAGGATCAGCGGCTTCCACTTCCCGCCCACCACGGCCAGCGCGACATCGAGGCCACACGGAGACTCGCCAGAGCCCATAAAACTCTCCTGCACTTACCTTTAAGTAGGTTCTACCTATGCGGCCAGTGCCGATCCATGTCCCGGTCTTCAAGAAACGGAGGCTGACATGGGCAGGCTAGAGGGCAGGGTCGCGGTCATCACGGGCGCCAACAGCGGCATTGGTTTGGCGAGCGCGAAGCGCTTCGCCCGGGAAGGTGCGCGCGTGTTCATGACCGGCCGGCGACAGGCCGAACTCGACGCCGCGGTGGCCGAGGTGGGGGGCGACGCGCGCGGGGTTCAGGGTGACGTCGCGAACCTGGGCGACCTGGACCGGCTCTACGGCATCGTGCGCGACGAGGCCGGACGGATCGACGTGCTGCTTGCCAATGCCGGCGGCGGCGACTTCATGCCGCTGCACGCGATCACCGAGGAGCATTACGACCGCATCTTCGCGGCCAACGTCAAGGGAACGCTGTTCACGGTGCAAAAGGCCTTGCCGCTGCTGCGGGACGGCGCTTCGGTCATCCTGACCGGCTCGGCAGCCGGGAGCAAGGGAACGCCAGCATTCAGCGTTTACAGCGCCAGCAAGGCGGCCATCCGGAGCTTCGCCCGCGGCTGGATCGTCGATCTGGCACCACGCCGCATCCGCGTGAACGTCCTGGCCCCGGGAGCCACCTCGACGCCAGGCTGGCACGCGCTCGCCCCCACCGAGGAGCAGAACCGGGCCTTCGTCGCCGCCTCGGAGGCCGCAACGCCGCTTGGCCGGATGGGGGACCCTGACGAGATCGCCGGGGCCGCCCTCTTCCTCGCCTCGGACGAGAGCAGCTTCGTCACCGGCAGCGAGCTGTTCGTTGATGGGGGGGCGGCACAGATCTGAAGTCCGGTTCGCTCGCAACCGGAAGGCTATGACGGCCGCAAGTGCGAGTGATACCAACGGCCGTTTGCTTCCATCGTCTTTGCGTCATTGCGAGGAGCGCAGCGACGCGGCAATCCAAGGGCTGGGCGGTGCGCTTGCGGCCGCTGGACCGCCACGCCGCCAGGGCGGCTCGCAATGACGAAGGGGCAAGGCAAGGGGCCATTGGTATGACCTGCCTCGCTGCGGTCTTGACCCAATCAACACCTTGTCCCCCAACAGCTTTCAGGCACTCGGCAAGTTGGGCCACGACCGGCAGGTGTACCACTTCGTCAAGCGATGAGACACTGTCGGCGAAGTGGTGCAAAGGGGCACGATCCGTCCCTTTTTCGCTGGACAGTCCACGCCGGCTATCCGGAAGATATCAAAGCGGCAGCCCGCAACAAAGGTCCCGAATTGGAATTCGTTCGCTCCGCCCTGCCTACGGTCCCCCATTAACGGTCAGCACAGTCCCATTCGTGTAGGCCGACCGCGGACTGGCCAAGAACGCTACGGCGGCGCCGATCTCCTCCGGCCGTGCCGGCCGGCCATACGGCATCTCCTTGCACAGCTCAAGCCACCGCTCGGCATCGCCCAACTCAGCCGCGGCTCGGTGGCGCAGCAGCCGCTCCAGCCGCGCGGTCGCGACCGGCCCGGGGTTGATCGCCACCGCGCGCATCCCGTCCGCATGGGCGCCGCGGCCCAGCGCGCGGGTGAACGCCATCAGGGCGGCGTTGCCCGCGACGCCGGCGACATACCCAGGATCGAACGTCTCTCCGGCCGCGCCGATCACGTTCACCACCACGCCCTGCCGATCCTTCAGCACGGGATACAGCGCCCGGCACAGGCTGATGAAGCCGAACACCTTGAGGTCCCAGGCGGCGCGCAGGGTCGCGTCGTCCACCGCCAGCAGGCCGCCGGGCGGGATGGCGCCCGCGTTGTTCACCAGGATATCGACCGGCCCGGCGCCGGCGGCGACGCGCTCCACCTCCGCTTGGCGGGACAAATCGGCGGTCATCGTCTCGACCCGCACCTGGCGGCGGCTCCGCACGGCGGCGGCGGCCTCCTCCAGCGTCGCCGGGTCGCGGGCGACCAGGACGACGTCGCAGCCCTCCTCGGCCAAGATTTCGGCGCTCGCCCGGCCGATGCCCTTCGAGCCGCCCGTCACCAAGGCGCGCTTGCCCGCGAGATGCAGATCCATGGCTCAACCTCCCTCGTTGCTCAGGCCGCCCGCCTGATCCCGCCGGCATAGGCGCGGCAGGCGTCGCCGAAGGCGCGGAACAGGGCGACGCTGTTGGTGTCCGCAGCATACTCCCATTCCGGATGCCACTGCACCCCGAAGGCGAAGGCGTGGCCCGGCACCCGCACGGCCTCGATGGTGCCATCGGGCGCCACCGCCTCCGCCGCCAACCCGTCCGCCAGGCGGTCGATGGCCTGGCCGTGCACCGAGTTCACCCGGATGCGTTCATGGCCCAGCAGCCGCGCGAGGTCCCCCGACAACGCCACCTCGTGCTTCGGCGCGTAGGCCCGGCTGTGCGGACCCGGCCCGCCTTGATGGTCCAGCCGGCCCGGCACGCAATGCACACGCTGGTGCAGGCTGCCGCCCAGCGCCACGTTCAGCTCCTGGATGCCGCGGCAGATCGCGAGCAGCGGCATGTCCCGGCGCAGCGCCTCGCGGATCAGCGGCAGGGTGGTGGCGTCGCGGGCCGGGTCGTGCAGGCCGGGCGTCTCGTCTTCCACAGCACCGTAGCGGGCCGGCTCCACGTTGCTGGGGCTGCCGGACAGCAGCAGCCCGTCCAATCGGTCGAGGACGGCAAGCGCGGCCTCGCCCACGGGCGGGATCAGCACCGGCACCGCGTCGGCGCCCCCCATCAGCGCCGCGCCGTAGCGGGCCGGGGTGGCGTGCTGGGGATGGCCGTTGATGTCCCGCGTGCAGGCGGGAATGCCGATCAGGAGGGTCATGTCGCGAGGTCCATGGTTTGCGGGAAAACGGGCTGGGGGCAGGGACGGCCGGTCAGCACCAAGATGGCGACGGAACGCGCCGTGCCACCGCTCCCGCCCAGCAAACAGGAGCATTCAGCACCGCGTTCAGTCCAATGGCGCAAGCAGGTCGCCCAGGCGCACCGCGCCCCCTTCCAGCACCCGCGCGGTGATGCCGCCATGGCCGCGCACCGCGTTGTAGCCGCCCACGCCCAGCAGCCGCTCCATCTTGGAGCAGGGATGGCACTCCCCGCTGCATTCGAGCAACGCGCCGCCCAGGCGGAAACGCCGCTCCTTCAAGGCGCCCAGGTTGATCCCGCGCACCACGACGTTCCGCCGCAGCAGCCCGGGCGGCGCGCTGTCCTGGCCGAGGTAGCTGCCGATGGCCAGGAGGTGCTCCGCCGCGATCACCGTCACCTGACGGGCGCCCTGCGTGGCGCTATGGTAATGGTCGCCCTCGATGCCCTGGCCCGGCGTCAGCGCGATGGCCTCCATCGCCTGCATGGCCGCGAGGCGGGCCGGGCGCACGCCGAGCCACTCGACGACGCCGGGCCGCATCGGCGCGGCCATCAGCCGGGCGAGCGGGGAGGCCGGGTTGAGCACGGCTCAGACCGAGGACGTGGACACCGCCTGGCTCGTGGTCGGCCCCGTGCTGGGCGGCCCGGCGACCGAGACCTCCGGCGCCTTGCTTCCGGACGTGCCGAAGATGCTGGAGAACGCGACCTCGCCCGCGTCCCGGCCGAAGCCGATGCGGACCAGGCCGTCGATGGCGGACTTGCGCGTCGCGTCGAACAGGTACCAGGCGCCGCCGTCCGGCCCTTCCAGCCAGGCCTCGAACACCGCATGGAAGTCGGGCGGTTCCAGGCGCCAGGCGTAGGCGCTGACGTAGCGCGCCGGGATGCCCAGCGCCCGGCACAGCGCGATGGCGAGGTGGGCGAAGTCGCGGCACACGCCCTGGCGCTCGATCAGGGTGTCGGCCGCGGAGGTCATCGCGTCCGTGGTGCCGCTGCGGTAATCGACGTGGTCGCAGATCCAGTTGCAGATCGTCCCCACCCGCTGGTGCCCCGGCGCCATGCCGCCGAAGCTGCGCTGCGCGAACAGCGCCAGGCGGTCGGACTGGCAGTAGCGGCTGGGGTTGAGGTAGGTGAGCACAGGGAAGGGCAGGCGGCTGGCCGGGACCTCGCCCACCTGGGCCGGGTCGCACAGCACGGGGTCGAGCGCCACCTCGGCGCGGTACTCCACCCGGAGCGGGCCGGGCTGCGCCAGGACGCGCAGGATGCGGTTGCCGCTTTCCGGCAGGGTGAACCGCTCGGGGTCGAGCGCCGGGGTGATCTGCAGCGTCTCGTTCCGCACCACCTGCCGGTCGAAGCGGGCGATCTCGAAGTTGAACACGAAGGCCGTCGGGCCTTT
>CAXTTB010000269.1:0-5553 GCA_964246905.1 uncultured Acetobacteraceae bacterium
AGCAGCAGCCGCGGGCGCGGCGCCAGCGCCCGGGCCAGCGCCACCCGCTGCCGCTGCCCGCCCGACAAGGCATCCGGCCGCCGCCCGGCGAACTCGCCCAATCGCACGAGGTCGAGCAGCGACGCCACCCGGCGCGCGACCTCTGCCCGCGGCATCCCTTGGCGGCGCAGGCCGAAGCCCACGTTGTCCGCCACGCTCATGTGCGGGAACAGGGCGTAGGACTGGAAGGTGGTGTTCACCGGGCGACGGTGCGGCGGGAGTGCCGTGATGTCCTGGCCCGCCAGCACGATGCGCCCCGCCGCCGGCTGGATGAAGCCGCCCAGCGCCCGCAGCAGCGTCGTCTTGCCGGAGCCGGAGCCGCCGAGCAGCACGAACATCTCGCCGCTGTCGATGGACAGGTCGAGCCGGTCCAGCGCGACCGCTGGGCCGTAGCGGACGGTGAGGCCCGCGATCTCCAGGTCGGCCAATCGGTTACTGCCCGGCCTTGAACCGCGCCCACATCCGGGTGCGGAGCCGGTCCGCCGATTGCGGCACGGCGCGGACGGTGAAGAAGCGCGGGGACGCCGTGTCGGGATAGACGTTGGGGTCGTCCCGCACCTCCGGCGCGACCAGGGTGCGGCTGGCCGGCACGGCGTTCGGGTAGTGCACCTGGTTGGTGATCGCGGCCATCACGTCGGGCTGGAGCAGGAAGTTGATGAACTGCATGGCCTCCGCCGGGTGCGGCGCGTCGGCGGGGACGGCCAGCATGTCGAAGGTCAGCTCGGCGAACTCCTTGGGCGCGATGTAGCGGACGGCGGGCTGCCCGGCCTCCTTGGCCCGCGCGGACGCCTGGATCACGTCGCCGGAGTAGGTCATCGCGAGGCAGGTCTGCCCGCCCGCCAGCGCCTCCACCGCGCCGCCCGACGCGAAGGTGCGGATGTAGGGGCGGATCGCCATGAGCGTGCGCTCCACGTCGGCGAGGTCCTTGGTGTCGGTGCTCTCGGGGTTGCGGCCCAGGTACTTCAGCACGCTCGGGATGGTGTCGATGGCGCTGTCCATCAGGCTGATGCCGCAGCCCGCGAGCTTCTTCGCGTGCTCGGGCTTGAGCAGCAGGTCCCAACTGTCCATCGGCGCCCCGGGGTCGAGCGCCTGGATGCGCTCCGGGATCGTGCCCAGCCCGATGGTGCCCCACAGGTAGATCGCGCCGTGCGCGTTGCCGGGGTCGGACACCTGCACCCGCTGCATCAGCGCGGGGTCGAGGTCGGACCAGTTCGGGATCTTGGCCCGGTCGAGCGGCTGCAGCGCCTTGGCGGCGATCAGGCGGGAGAAGGTCGGCTCCGCGGTCGGCACCACGATGTCGTAGCCGGAGCTGCCGGCCAGCAGCTTGCCTTCCAGCGTTTCCAGGCTGTCGTACACGTCGTAGCGCAGCTTGACGCCGGTCTCCGCCGTGAACCGCTCCAGCACCTTGGGGTCGATGTAGTCGGTCCAGTTGTACACGTTCAGCACGCGGTCCTGCGCCAGCGCCGCCTGCCCCGACAGCAGCAGCAGGACCGGGAGCCATCGCATCCAACCCATCGCAGCATTCCCCTCGAACCTCGCGCGAACCTAACCAGCGCGCGGCGCGATTGAAAGATGGGCCGGCGGCCCAAGCTATCATCCATGTGCGGCAGGTACTTCGTCACGACATCGCCGGACGACATCCGCCGCGCCTTCGCGACGCAGAACGACACGCCGAACTGGCAGCCGACCTGGAACATGGCGCCGACCCAGGACGGCCCGGTGGTGCGGCGGCACCCCGAAACCGGGGCGCGGCAGTTGGACCTGCTGCGCTGGGGCCTGCTGCCGCATTGGGCGCGCGGCGACCCGAAGAAGATCCGGCAGCCGATCAACGCCCGCGCCGAGACGGTGGCGAGCTTGCCCAGCTTCCGCGACGCCTTCGCCCGGCGCCGCTGCATCGTGCCCATCGACGGCTTCTACGAATGGCAGGTGGGCGCGCAAGGCAAGCAGCCCCACGCCATCGCCCGCGCCGATGGGCGCATCATGGCGCTGGCCGGCATCTGGGAGGGCTGGCGCGGCCCGGACGGGCAGGCCATCCGCACCTACGCCGTCGTGACCACCACCGCGACCGACGCGCTCGGCCACCTGCACGAGCGGATGCCGGTGATCCTGGAGGAGGCGGACTGGGCGGGCTGGCTCGGCGAGGTGCCGGGCGACCCGGCGACGCTGCTGCGGCCATCGGCCGTGCCGCTGCGCGTCTGGCCGGTGTCGGGCCGGGTCGGCAGCGTGCGCAACAACGGGCCGGACCTCATCGAGCCGCTGGCGCCCGCGCATACGGAGGTTGCGGCGACTCCGGCCGTTGTGGACACGGTAGCGTAATGGCCATGGAGGGTCGGATGGCAGGGCTGACCGGCCTGCGCTGGGGACCGGCGTCGAAGGGCGCGGCGCGGCAGCTTGTCGTGCTGTGCCACGGCGTCGGCGCCGACTCGCACGACCTGATCGACCTCGCGCCCACCTGGTCCCGCGCCCTGCCCGACGCGCTGTTCGTGGCGCCGGATGCGCCGGAGCCGTACGACGGGGCGCCGGCCGGGCGCCAATGGTTCAGCCTGCAGGACCGTACCCCGGCGGTGCTGGACGCGGGCGTCCGTCGGGCCGCGCCGCTTCTGCTGGCCTACATCGACGCCGAGCTGGCCCGGGCCGGCCTTCCGCCCGAGGCCGTGGCGCTGATGGGGTTCAGTCAGGGCGCCATGATGGCGCTGCACGCGGGCCTGCGTCGCCCGGCGGCGCCGCGCGGCATCCTGGCCTACTCCGGCGCGCTGCTCGACGCGCCGGGGCTGGCGGCAGAGGTCACGGGGCACCCGCCGGTGCTGCTGGTGCATGGAGAGCAGGACGAGGTGGTGCCGTTCGCCCGGGCCGGGGCGGCGGAGGCGGCGCTGACCCGGCTGGGCATCCCCGTGCAGACGCTGTGGTGCCCGGGGCTGGGGCACGGCATCGACGACGCCGGGCTATCGGCTGGCGCGTTATTCCTGCAGCGGCTGTTCGCGTGACGAAGCGGTGACAAGCGCCGGCGCGGCTTGCCGGTGTGAGTTGCTGGTGCGATAACAAGGCCAGGTTTGGCGGCGCACACCATCTGGCGGCCTGTCTTCCGATCCTGGCCCCAGATGTTGCGTCCGTGATCGAGGAGCGCGCATTGCCTGACGGAGGTTTGCACTACCCGGCACTGGTTCTCAACGCCGATTTCCGCCCGCTTTCCTATTTCCCGCTTTCGGTGTGGAGTTGGCAGGACGCGGTGAAGGCGGTGTTCCTCGACCGCGTCTCAGTACTCAGCGAGTATGAAGACGAGGTGCACTCGCCCAGCATGTCCATGCGCCTGCCGAGCGTCATCGCGCTCAAGGACTACATCCCGGCGGCGCGCAAGCCAGCCTTCACCCGGTTCAACGTGTTCCTGCGCGATGCGTTCAGTTGCCAATACTGCGGCGACCGTTACCCCACGCACGACCTCACCTTCGACCACGTGGTGCCGCGCAGCCGCGGAGGCCGCACGACCTGGGAGAACGTCGTCACCGCCTGCGGCGGCTGCAACCTGCGCAAGGGCAACAAGCTGCCGCGCGAGTGCCAGATGCACCCGCGCTTCAAGCCGGTCCAGCCCTCGACCTGGGAGCTGCAGGAGAACGGACGGGCCTTCCCGCCGAACTACCTGCACGAGAGCTGGCGCGACTACCTGTATTGGGACAGCGAACTGGAAAGCTGAGACGCCGCGCCCCGGTATTAGGGCGCAGCGCTGTCGGTCAGCGCGACTTCTTGTAGAGCTTGCTCGCGATCTCGAACATCTCCTCGGGCGCGTAATCCGGGCTGAACGCCGTGGTCTGGCCCATCAGGTTGTGGATGCGGCCGCCTTCCGGATGCCCGTCCACCAGTTCCAGCTCGCCCGGCGGGTCGCCCGGCAGGGCCTGCTCGCCGTTGCCCCAGATGCTGGCCACTTCCTTGTAGTCGTCCGGGCTGAAGCGGTACAGCCGGCGATGCGACCCTTCGGCGAGATATTTCTGGCACTCGGGAATCTTGTCGAGGTTGATGTTCGGCGTCGGCAGCATCTTCTCGATCTCGACGCCGGTGATCTGCTTGAGCGCCAGCGCGTAGGCGTGGGCGTGCACGGACCCGCGGACCAGCAGGTAGCCGCAGACCTCGCGGCCCGTCGCCTCCGTCATCGTCTCATACACCCGGAGCTTGTGGATGCGCGCCCCGCATTCCAGGTGGAAGTTGTGCAGCAGGTCGATGACGACGTTCCCGGTCGTCGTCACGAAGTCCATGTTCCATGACGCGCCGTTGCTGTTCATCGGCATGGCGCCGCCGCCGTTGGCCAGGAACCCGGCCGCCAAACGGATGTCCTGCATCCCCTTGAACGGCGCGTCCGAGATGTCGCCGCCGCCCTTCTCGTTCGAGGCCACGTCCGGCCCGGCGTTCAGCATGGCGACGCCGTTGCTGACCAGCTCGACGTGCCCCAGTTCCTCCGCCGTGATGCTGGCGACCAGGCTGTAGAACGGGCGGAGCTTCTCCTTGCTGCGGAAGTTGAAGCTCTGGAACATGTAGTTGCCGAGCGTGGACATCTCGCCATACTTGCCGCCCAGCAGTTCCTGGAGCGCCGCGGCTGCGTTCGGGTCCTGCTTCTTCGGCGGCGGAAGCTCGGTCTGCAGCTTGTCAATTCGTAGAAACATCGTCGGTACTCCGTCGAGTGTGCGGCATGTGCCGCCCACCCAACGGAAGCCCGGCACCCAGGTTTCGGTAAACTTCCTGTTGACCCTGCGGCCTACACCCGCTCGCTCACCGCGATCGCCGCCTTGCAGCCCGCCTTGATGACCGCAGACATCAGGCGGTAGGCCGGCGCCTGCTCGGCCTCGTGCTCCAGCCCGATGTCGCGGTGCTCCTGCTCCTCGGCGCGGAACCGCTCGATGGTGGTGCGGAGCGGCGCCTCCTCCTCGCCGAGCGACGCCGCCTGCGCCGCGTAGTGCTCGTCGATGGCCTCCTCGACCGCCACCGTGCAGGCCATCGCCGCCCGGTCGCCCAGCGCCGCCGTCACGACGCCCAGCGCGTAGCCCGCCAGGTGCCACACCGGCAGCAGCGCCGTGGGCCGCACCCGGCGCGTGCGGATCAGCCCGGTGAAGGTGTCGAGGTGGTGCTGCTCCTGGTCCTTCATGTGCCGGATCAGGTCGCCCTTGGGGCCGCGTCCCATGACCCGGAGCTGGCCCTCGTAGATGCGCGCCGCGCCGTACTCGCCGGCGTGGTCCACGCGGATGATGCGCTCCACCGCGTCGCGGGCGGTGGGATCGCCGGGCAAAGGCGTCCGGAGTTCGTCTGCCGCCATCATGTCGTTCATGCCGTGCCTCGCTGCTTCCCCACGGAGATGGCGAGGAACCCGGCCAGCGCCAGGGCGAGCACCAGGTTCATCGCCGCCATCGACACCGGCAGGCCCGGCAGCAGGTACGCCGGCTCGTCGCAGGGCTTGCTGACGGTCGCCGGCATCCGCGCCAGGCGCTCGGCGATGCTGCCGCCGCCCAAGGACGGCGCCGCGCACTCCGGCAG
>CAXTTB010000270.1:0-779 GCA_964246905.1 uncultured Acetobacteraceae bacterium
GTGCTGGACGCGCCGCTGCGGATCGGCGGCTGGTCGCCGCAGAACTTCGACGGCGCGTTCCACGGCACGGTGACGCTGGAGGAGGCGCTGGCGCAGTCGCTGAACACGGCGGCGGTCCGGGTCATGCAGCAGGCCGGCGGCCCGCGCGCCGTGATCGCGGCGGCCCGGCGGCTGGGCATCAACGACGCCCTGCCCGACAACCTGTCCCTGGCGCTCGGGACCGGCGAGATGGGTTTGCTGGAGTTGTCGGCAGCCTATGCCACGTTGTTCAACGGGGGCCGCGCCGTCACGCCGCAAGCCATTGACGCGATTGAGGCGGAGCACCGTACCGTCCGAGTGCCGCGGCCGGCGCAAGAGCGCGTGGTCGATCCCGGGCTGGCCGTTATGATGACGCGCATGATGGCGGCCGTGGTGTCCCGTGGCAGCGGGCGAGGGGCGGCGGTGCCGGGCCGGCTGACGGCGGGCAAGACCGGGACGACGCAGGACTACCGCGACGCCTGGTTCGTGGGCGCCGTGGGGGGCACGGTGATCGGCGTCTGGCTGGGCAACGACGACGGGCGCCCGATGAAAGGCGTGTCCGGCAGCGGCCTTCCGGCGCGGCTGTTCCGGGATATCGCGCTGGAGTTGCGTTAGGCGCTGATGCCTACGGCGACCCGCCGGGCTGCGCCTTGTTGACGCTGACCTGGTTGGTCAGCTCGTAGGCGTCCGCCAGGAGCGTGAGCCGGGCGGTGTTCGGCAGCTTGCGGAAGGCTTCGAGCAGCAGGAACTCTTCGTTGGAG
>CAXTTB010000270.1:789-5550 GCA_964246905.1 uncultured Acetobacteraceae bacterium
TTCGTGAATGATGATGTTTGTGTTGGTGGGGGCGGGGGGGGCGGGCGGGGTAACGCTTCCTTCCAGCAACATGCCGATGGGCACGTTCAGCGTCTGCGCCAGCCGGATCAGCCGGGAGGTCTCCGGGAAGCAGGTGCCCCAGATCCAGGCGTGCACGGCGACGCGCGAAACCTGCATGGTCCGGGCGAGGCCGGCCTGCGTCAACTTCCGCTCCGACATGATGCGGCTCAGGTTGTGGCGGAAACGGTCGCGGGACGGGTCGGACCGCGGCGCGGTCTCATCGGGCCAGCCGCTGAGCATCATCGGCTGCGCCGCATCCTTCATGGCCAGCCCGCCTGCCGCGGCGCCGGGAGCGCGGGCAGGCTTGGCCTGTTTGGTTTGGCTAGGCATCCCGCAAAAAACTCCCCCCGTCCGCCTCACGCGCCTGTGACACCATATACCATCATTGCACTATCGGTATATAGGATATTCTATTCATAGGTTTGTGACTTCGCGGATGGGAGGCAGCGTCACCCCGGCCGGGTCGGACCCAGCGTGCCGTCGAAGGCCGCCGCCCAGGCCTGGAACATCGCGCTCTGGTTGAAGTCCCGTTCCGCCTTGGCGCGATTGGCCGCACCCAGCGCCTGGCGCAGCCCGGCCTGCGCCAGCAGGGGCCGCAGCCCCGCCGCCAGCGCCGCGTCGTCCAAGGCGGTGGTATAGGGCGCGTTGATGTCCGCCAGCATCGAGCGGGTGTCGCCCACGTCCGTCGCCGCCACCGGCAGCCCGGACGCCATCGCTTCCAGCAGCGACAAGGGCATCTGCTCGGTGTCGGATGACATGGCGAACACGTCCAACCGCCTGAGCAAACCTGCAGGATCAGCGGCGTGCCCGGCGAAGCGGACGCGCCCGGCGATCCCAAGCTCCCGCGCCAGGCCCTGCAGCGCCGGGCGTTCCGGGCCGTCGCCGGCGATGACCAGGCTGGCTGGCCCGTCCGGCGCGGCCAGGGCGAAGGCGCGTAGCAGCCGGGCGATGTTCTTCTCCGGGCGCAGCGCCGCGACGGTGCCAATGACGGGGCCGGGCTGCTCCCCGGGCTGCGGCGGCCCGGCAAATCGCGCAAGGTCAATGCCGTTCGGCACGTAGCGCAGATGCCTCGGGTCCAGGCGCCAGACGCCCGTCGCGATCCCCCACAGCGTGCGGGACGGCAGCACGACGGTGCGGCCCCGCAGGACGAGGCGCCGCAGCCGCACCCGGCGCGGCAGCCGCCCATCCCGGTCGTCCGGCCCGAACCCGTCCTCGATGTGTACCTGGCGCACGGCAGGGGCCAGGTTGGCGACGGACCACTCGATGCTGCCCCAGTTGCTCGTCACCAGCAGGTCCGGACGCAGCCGCCGCAGCACGCGCCGGAATCGCAGCAGGTTGCCCAGCGTGTCGCCTTTGTGGACCGAAACGGCCGGGAACGCGACGTCGAGCGCCGGGTCGAGCCGGTCCCGGCAGGACAGGTCGCCGTCCATGGCGATGACCGCATGGCGCCAGCGCCGTCCGAAATGGTTGGCAATGGCGGCGAACCGCACCTGCACCCCGCCCACCGCGAAGGTGGGGAACACATGCAGGATCAATGGCGGGCTGGTCGGTGGCGGCATCGCGGCCTTTTCACGGTGCATCACGGCGTAACGTTCTCGCGTAGAGGTTGCAAGGATGGTGTCTTGGTCACTCGAATCCGGCGATACCCGGCAGATGCCGCCTGGGCCTCATTGCATTACCGAGTAGAGCTGCTGCGGAAGCGCCCGGCCCGCCCACGGCCGCATGGAACCCCGGCGATGCCTGGCGCCCAAGCTGTGCCGAACGCAAGGAGCCGGAGCAGCCTGCAGCGGGTGTTCCGGCACTCCGCGCTGTATGCGTTCGGCAACGTAGCGGGACGGACCGTCGGGTTCCTGTCGCCCGCGCCGCACGGGCTGATCGAGCTGATCGAGCTGAGCACACAGACGGTCGCCATCGCCTTCGGGTTGCAGGCCATCGGCACCGCGCTGACCCGGCTGTATCACGGCCAAGCCTTGCCGCAGGCTGAGCGCAGCGTGGCATCCACCGCGCTTATCGCCATCGCGATGCTGAGCGGGGGCGTGACGGCCGCAGGCGCCGCCGCCGGCGGGGTCGCTGTACGGCCACACCGGCGACCCCGGCTGGCGGGAGCAGTTCGCCCGGGTCGCGGCCTCCTTCACCTTCGCCACCGCTACGGCCGGGTTCGCCATCGCCGTGTTCGGTCCCGAGATGCCGCGCGTCATGGTGCTGGCCTACTCCGTGCGGGACGTCGCGGACTTCTTCCGCAGCCTGCTGCTGATCAACAAGCGGATCATGTGGGTCGGCCAGATCGCGCTGGCCGCGGCCGTGCTGAGCTTGCTGGCCAACATGCTGCTGATCCCGGCCTACGGTACTCGCGGCGCGGCTTGGGCGACTTTGCTCACTTGGTTCGCCTACCTGGTCGTCTGCTGGATCGCGGCAGGCCGGGAGCATCGCCTGCCGGTCCGCGTCGGCGGCTTGGTCCTGCAAATGGCGCTCGACGGCGTTTGGGTCGCGCTGTTCGCCGCCTTGGCGGCAATGACGCTTCTGTCCGCGCCCGAACGGCGGGCCGTCCTTCGCCAGGCTGTCGGCACCATGGCGGGAAGGCCGGTGCCGGCGGTGCCGAGTCCCAAGGCAGGCGGCCCCATGCGCTGACGACGCCCCGCTCATCAACGGAACGGGTGCTGGCCTGACGCGCGTTTGCTGTGAGAGTGTTCCGCAGCCGCTGGGGCTGAGAAGGCCGCCGTGCAGCGCCCGTCCGCATAGGCTGGATTTGAAGATGTCGGCGTGGCTGGGGGACCTGGATTCGAACCAAGGCTTTCCGAGTCAGAGTCGGAAGTTCTACCGCTAAACTATCCCCCACCGCCCCGCGGCGCGACCCGGCAGATACCATGCCGCCCCCGGCCGGGCAACCATCCGCAGGCGATTGTGAACATTCGGCTTGCGCCCGCTATCGAACGGCGTGGACACTGGGGCCATATGGGACCTCGAAGGGACCCCGGATGGCCGATGCGCTGCAACCAAACAAGGATCGAGGCTCGCGCCCCCCGGCGTTCGCCGCACTCGATCTCGGCCCCAACAACTGCCGCCTGCTGATCGGCGCGCCTGACGGCGGCGGCTTCCGGGTGCTCGACAGCTTCAGCCGGATCGTGCGGCTGGGCGAAGGGCTGCAGACCACGGGCAAGCTGAGCGCCACGGCCATGGACCGCGCCATCGACGCGCTGCGGGCCTGTTCCGCCCGCATGGCCCGGCGGCCGATCCAGGCGGTGCGGGCCATCGCCACCGAGGCGTGCCGGCGCGCGGCCAACGTGGGCGAGTTCCTGGCCCGGGTGCGGGCGGAGACCGGCATCCGCTTCGACGTGATCTCGGCGCGGGAAGAGGCAGAGCTTGCCCTGGAAAGCTGCGCCACGCTGCTGACCGGCGCGGGCCGCCGGGCGCTGCTGTTCGACATCGGCGGCGGCTCGACCGAGCTGGCCTGGGTGCGCCTCGGCGGACCCGGCGTCCGTCCGGAGCTGATCGGCTACGACAGCCTGCCCATCGGCGTGGTCAACCTGTCCGAACGCTATGGACCCACGGCGTTCACCGCGGACGGGTTCGGCGCCATGGTGGACGACGCCGCCGCCCGGCTCGCGCCGTTCGAGCGGGTGCACTGCATCGCGCATGAGGGCCGGATGGGCGGCGTGCGCCTGCTGGGCACCAGCGGCACGGTGACGACGCTGACCGGGGTGGCGATGGGCTTGCAGCGTTACCGGCGCCCGTTGGTCGATGGCCGGGTGCTGAGTGCTGCGGCGGCGGACGGCGCCATGGGCGTGCTGCGCGGCCTCGGGCGGGACGGGCTGGCCCTGCATCCCTGCGTAGGGGCGGAGCGGGCGGACTTCGTGCTGCCGGGCTGCGCGGTGTTCGAGGCGATCCGCCGGACCTGGCCGGCCAGCGAGGTCGTCGTTGCCGACCGCGGGCTGCGGGAAGGGATGCTGCTGCGCATGATGCGCCAGCGGCATGGCGGCCCGTACCAGGCGGGTGCGCGAAGGGACTCGCGCGGCCGGGCGTTTCCGCGTAGCGCACTGCCGGCATGAGCAACGACACGCCCAAGGGCACGACGGCGCTGCCGTCCCGGGGCCTCTCGGTCTCGCTGCGGACGGCGCGCGGCCGCACCACGGCGTCGCAGAAATGGCTGCAGCGGCAGTTGAACGACCCTTACGTGCGGGCGGCGAAGGAGCAGGGCTGGCGGTCCCGCGCCGCCTTCAAGCTGATCGAGCTGGACGACCGTTTCCACCTGATCGGCAAGGGCTGCAAGGTCGTGGACCTGGGTGCGGCGCCGGGCGGCTGGGCGCAGGTGGCGGTGAAGCGGGGTGCCATGACCGTCGCGGGCGTCGATCTGCTGCCGATGGACCCGATGCCCGGCGCCACGATCCTGCAGGGCGACTTCATGGACGACGCCATGCCGGGCCAACTGGCAGGGCTGCTGGGCGGCAAGGCAGACCTCGTGCTGTCGGACATGGCGCCCAACACCACCGGGCACAACGCGACCGACCACCTGCGGATCATGGCGCTGGCGGACCTCGCGCTGCACTTCGCGCTGGAGATGCTGGCGGACGGCGGCGGCTTCGTCGCCAAGGTGTTCCAGGGCGGGTCGGAGCGGGCGATGCTGGAGCGGATGAAGCGGTCGTGCGCCAGCGGCCGCCACGCGAAGCCGCCTGCCAGCCGCAAGGAGTCGAGCGAGTTGTATGT
>CAXTTB010000271.1:0-5540 GCA_964246905.1 uncultured Acetobacteraceae bacterium
CCGGCGAACTCGGACAGGTGCGTCAGCGCCAGCATCTCCTCCGCCCGGGCGCGGCGCGCGGCCCGGGCGGTGCCGCGCGCCTTGAGGTTGAACTCGACGTTGCGGCGGACGGTCATCCAGGGGAACAGGCCGTGGTCCTGGAACACGATGCTGGTCGCGGGCGACGGCCCGTCCAGCTCCCGCCCGGCCACCACGACCTGCCCGGCCGTGGGCCGCTCGAGGCCTGCGACCATCTGCAGCAGCGTGCTCTTGCCGCAGCCGGACAGGCCGAGCAGGCAGACGAACTCGCCTTCTGTGCAGCGCATGTCGATGCCGCGCAGCGCCTCCACCCGGCCCGCCTTGCCCGCATAGGTCTTGCCCACGCCGACGCACTCGATGAACGCGCTCAAGAGGGGGCGCTCAACCCGGACTCGCGACCAAGCCGTCCTGCCACCGGCAGGCGCGCGCCCGCAGCCGGCGCACCGCCTGGTCGGCCAGCAGACCGATGGCGCCGATGACGACGATGCCGGCGAAGATCAGCTCGGTGCGGAACGTCATCTGCGCGTTCAGGATCATGTAGCCGAGGCCCGACTTCACCGCGATCATCTCCGCCGTCACCACCGTCAGCCAGCCGCCGCCGATGGCCAGCCGCAGCCCGGTGAAGATCGACGGCAGCGCCGCCGGCCACACGATGTCGCGCAGCACCAGCAGCTCGCCCGCCCGCGCCGACGCCGCCACCTTGAGCAAGGTGCGCTCGATCCCGCGCACGCCGAAGATGGTGTTGAGCAGCAGCGGCCACAGCGCGGAGACGAAGATCAGCACGATGGCCGGGGTGTCGCCGATGCCGAAGAACAGCATGGCGAGCGGGATCAAGGAGATCGGCGGCACCGACCGGAACGCCTGGATCGACCAGTCCGTCAGCCGGTCGAGCCGCCGGTAGCGCCCGATCAGCAAGCCCGCCGGCACCGCCACCACGAATGCGAAGCCCACCCCAATCAGCACGCGGAGCACGCTCGCTCCCGCATTGGCGGCGATCACCGGCCCCCACTGCACGAACGCCCCCGCCACCTTGCCCGGCGACGGCAGCAGCACCGGCGGATAGAGCCTCGCGCTCACGGCAACCTGCCACAGGCCGATCAAAGCGAGGATAGGCAGCAGCCCCACCAGCCGCCCGGCGTGCCGCGCCATTCAAAGGAAGCTCGTGTTGATGAACTCGCCCCAGTCCGGCGCCTGGTCCAGCATCTTGTCGGCCAGCATCATGTCCGCGAGCGACCGCAGCCCCGTCTGGAACGCCTCCCCGCTGTCCGCGCTGAAAAACAGGTTCTTCGTGCTGGCCTCGGCGATGCCGCGGTCGATGTTGAACTGCTTCACCGTGGTCTCGACCGCGATGGACGGGTCGGTCCGCATCCGCTCCGTCGCCTTCACATGCGCGCGCACCAGCGTGCGAACGAGGTCCGGCTCCCGCGCGACGAAGCCGGCGCTGGCGACGAAGCCGAGGTTGGTCTTGCCCATCGGCGTATCGTAGGGCACCCACAGCTTCCGCCCGAACCCGTTCATCTCGGCGAACGTCGCGTACGGCTCGAAGCAGCAGATCGCGTCCACGCTGCCGCGCGCCAGCGGCACCGGCTGGTCCTGGTTGTCGAGGAACAGCAGTTCCACCTGGTCGGCAATGCCCTCGTGCCGCAGCTTCCAGTTCAGGCTGACCAGCGCGATGGAGCCGTTCTGCACGCCGATCTTCTTGCCGCGGAGCTGCTGGAAGCCGGTGATGCCGGGCCGGGCCAGCAGCATCCAGCCGCCGTCGCAGCCGTTGGCCAGCACCGACATCGGGAAGCCCTTGGTCGCCACCTGCATGGTGGCCGACAACCCGCCGTTGCCGACATCCACGCTGCCGGACGCCACCGCCTGCATCCGCTGCACGAGGCTCGGGAAGGTGATGACCTCGGCCTCGATCCCCTCCGGACGCAGCAGGTCGGGCATGAGGAACATCGCGTTGGTCGTGGTGGTGAACGCCGAACCGAGCTTCACTTTTCGTAGTGCCTGGCCGAGCGAGCGGCGCGGGACCAGCGCGGGCGCCGCGAGGGCCGCGGCGGAGGCGAGAAGGGCACGGCGGCGGAGCATGGGGAAGGTCCTTGGGGCTGCGGCTCCCGTCGAGAACGACGGCCTATTGCGCCGGAGTATGCAAGCCTCCTGCCACTGCGGGAACGCCTACCTGAACGGCCCGTTGAGCCGGACGATGGCAAGGTTGAGCCAGGACGCGAAGCTGACCCAAAGCAGGTAGGGCACGATCAGCACGCTCGCCCAAGTCGAGAACCCGGCCAGCCCGACGATGAGCGCCAGGCACGACAGCCAAAGGAACACCACCTCGAACAGCGCCCAGTCCGGACGCTTCAAGCGGAAGAACAGCGGACTCCACAGGAAATGGAACAGCCCGTTCGCCGCGAACAGCAGCACGACCTGCCACCGCCCGGCGGCGTCCGGCGCCGCGTCCCAGGCGAGCGCGCCGGACCAGGCGGCCAGGCCGAGGATCAGCGTCCAGGCCGGGCCGAACGCCCAATCCGGCGGCTGCCACGTCGGCTTGCGGAGCGCGCGGTACCACGGCCCGATCTCGGTGGCCAAGCCGCCGGCGCCTGCCAGCAGCAGGGCCGACAGCGCCGCGACGGCGACGGTCCAGGCCATGTCAGGCGAACACGTCCCGCGGGCTGTCGGCGCGCAGGCTGTCCCCGAGGTCCAGCGCGGCCCGGCGCACGTCCGCCCGCAGGCATTCCACGCTGCGCTTCAGCAGGAAGCTGCCGTCGGCACGCGCCACCAGGCCCGTAAGGATCACCCGGCCCTCCGGCAGCAGCTTGGCGTAGCCGCCGATCGGCGTGCGGCACGACCCGTCGAGCGAGGCCAGCAGCGTCCGCTCCCCCGCCGCCATGCAGCGCGCGTCCACGTCCTCGATGGCGCCCAGCAGATGCTGCAGCTCGGTGTCGCCGGCGCGGACGGTGATGCCGACGATGCCCTGGCAGGCGGACGGCACCATCACCGCCGGGTCGATCACGACGGAGGCCTCGTCCTCCAGCCCCAGCCGCCGCATCCCGGCCAGCGCCAGGAGGGACGCCGCGAAGTCGCCGCGCCGCACCTTGTCGAGCCGCCCGTGCACGTTGCCGCGGATGTTCTGGATCACGAGGTCCGGCCGCGCGTGCAGCAGTTGCGCGGCCCGGCGCACGCTGCTCGATCCGACCGTGGCGCCATGCGGCAAGGCAGCATAGGGGTCGTCCCCGGACGCCGAACCAAGGGCAGCTTCGCAGTCCGGCCCCAGGATCAGCGCGTCGCGCGGGTCCTCGCGCCTGAGCACGCAGGCCAGCACGATGCCCGGCGGCAGCTCGGTCTCCAGGTCCTTGAGGCTGTGCACCGCGAAGTCGATGCGGCGGTCCAGCAGCGCCTCGTGGATCTCCTTGGCGAACAGGCCCTTGCCGCCGATGTCGGCCAGGCGCTCGCCCGTGCTCTGCGTCGCGTCGCCCGTGGTGCGGATCGCGTGCTCCTGGAACACGTCCATGCCGCGCAGCACCGGGCAGAACTGGCTGAGCAGCGCCAGGAACGCCCGGGTCTGCACCAGCGCCAAGGGCGAGGCGCGGGTGCCGACGCGCAGCGGCAGGCCGGGGTGGTGCGGCCTGACTGCGGGCACGACCCGGGCACGCCGGGTCGTCGTCGCTTGGGCCGCAGCCTCGGCGCGCAGGCAGGCCTCCGGCCGCTCGGCCAGGGAGGCGGCGTGCCCGTCGTCAAGTTGAACCGTCACGTCCATGCTCACTCCCCTAAGCGCGTCTTGTTGGTGCAGCGGGCGCTTCCGCGCCGGCATTGGTCAGATGGGCGCATTGAGGCGCACCACGGCGAGGTTCAGCACGCCGGCGAACGTCACCCAGGCCAGGTATGGCGCCAATAGCCACCCCGCCGCATGGGAAACGGAGGCGGCTGCGGCAATCAGCACGACGATGGACAGCCAGAACGCCACGACCTCGACCAGCGCCCAGTCGGGCCGGTGGAAGTGGAAGAACAGCTCGCTCCACGCGACGTTCAGCAGCGCGTTCAGCGCGAACACCGCGACGATGCGGAGGCCCTGCCGGCGGTCCCGCGCGGCGTTCCACGCCTTCACGCCGGCCAGCGCGATCAGCCCGTAGATCAGCGTCCACGCCGGGCCGAACAGCCAGTCCGGCGGCTGCCACGACGGCTTCCGCAGCGCGTAGTACCACGGCCCGAGGTCGGTCGCCGACGCGCCCAGCCCCGCGACCCCGCCCCCCGCCCCCCCCGCGACCCCGCCCGGCCGCCAGGCCCGGGCCCCCCCCCCCCCGCCCCCCCCGCCCCCGCCCCCCCCCGGGGGGCGGCCCCCCCCCCCCCCCCCCCGCCCCCCACGACCGCCGCCCCCGCCGCGACCGCGACCGGACGCCAGGCCCGGGCACCAGCCGTCATGCCCGCGCGATCCCGAGGAGCTGCGCCGTGTCCTTCAGGAAGATCCGCAGGTGCGCCATGGGATCGCGCCGCACCAGCTTCTTGTTCATGTAGGACTCCCAGGTCAGCCGCTGCACGTCGGGGTCCCGGCACATCTTGACGAACTTCTCCCGCCGGCTGTCGCTCGAGTACCAGAACCACTGCATCATGCCCAAGATCCAGAACACCCGGCCATGCGCCGCCATGAACCGCTTGCGCGCCAGCCGCAGCGAGCGCACGTCGCCGGTCGCGCACAGGGCCTCCACCGCCTCCGCCGCCAGCCGCCCGCCGAGCATGGCGTAGTAGATGCCCTCCCCCGACGCCGGCGCGACCACGCCGGCCGCGTCCCCGGCCAGCACCACGTCGCGCCCGTTGTCCCAACGCCGCATCGGCCGCAGCGGGATCGGCGCCCCTTCCCGCCGGATGGTCTCCAGCGCGTCGAGGCCCGCCGCCTTGCGGAGCGCCCCGATGGCCGGACGCAGGCCGAACCCCTTGCGCGCCGACCCGGTGCCGACGCTCATCGTGTCGCCGTGCGGGAAGATCCACGCATAGAAATCCGGGGACAGCGCGCCCTGGTAGAACACGTCGCAGCGGGAGCGGTCGAACTGCGCCGGGTCAGGGGCACGGATGATCTCGTGATACGCGAACACGTACTTGACCCGTTCCCAGCCCTTCACGCACTGCTTGGCGACGTTGGACCGCGCGCCGTCCGCGCCGACCACCGTGCGGGCGCGGACTTCTCCCGCCCCGTCCGGCCCGGCGAAGTGCACGACCGCCACGCCGTCCGCGTCGTGGCTGATCCGCTCGAACGTGCCGGTGCGGCGGGTGGCGCCATTCGCCACGGCGCGCTCCCGCAGCCACTCGTCGAAGGTGTCGCGGTCCACCATGCCGACATAGCCCTCGCCGTCGATGGGCATGTCGGCCTCCTTGGCGGAGGGCGCCACGATCCGGGCGCCGGTGGCGCGGGCGACGATCAGGCTGTCGGGGATGCCGAACTCGCGCACGCAGATCGGCGGGATGGCGCCACCGCAAGGCTTGATGCGCCCGGCGCGATCGAGCAGCAGCACGGAGCGTCCGCCCCGCGCCAGGTCCGCCGC
>CAXTTB010000272.1:0-5501 GCA_964246905.1 uncultured Acetobacteraceae bacterium
GCGGCCGCGGAGCGCGGGGGGGAGCGTCGGGCTGCGCGGCGCCGAGCGGGGGGAGGTGGCGGCGGCGCCGGGGCGCGTGGTCTATACTACGGGGGCCGGCGACGCCTATGCGGCCGGGTTCCTGGCGGCCCATGCGGCGGGGCGCGGCCTGCGCGCGTGCGGCGAGGCCGGCAGCCGGGCGGCGGCGGCCGTCATCGCGCAGTACGGTGCCCGGCCGCAGGCCGACCTTCGCGGCATGATCGCATCGATTCCGGATTGACGCGGGAACCCGGGGCGGGAATCGTTGTTATGCCGTCTCGATGCGCCCAGTGCGGCGCGTCGTGACGGATCAACAAAGGAACACCGCACATGCGTAAGACACTGCTGATGTCGGCGGCGTTGCTCGCCCTGGCGTACGGTCCGGTGCTGGCACAGAACTCGATGTCGTCCACCCAAAGCCCGCCGTCGCCGAACTCCGGGCAGGGGATGCCGCAGCCGAGCAACAGCCTGCCGGACACCGGCGGCACCGCGAGCCGCAACCTGCCGGGCGACGCGCTCGGCACGACGGGGACGCCGGCGGCACGCCCGATGGCCTCCGGCACCGACATGACAAGCGGGCACCGCCGGATGCGCCGCCACCGCGTGACGACGAGCGACGCCGGAACCGGCGGCGATCCCGGGCTGGGCGCCGCCGGGATGAATAGCCAGGCGTCCGCCGACGCGCCGCCCACCGGCGCCTACCGTGGCGGCGCAGGCTCGCCGCGGTCCAGCCAGGCCAGCAACATCGCGGCGTCCAACACGCGCTCCGACATCGCCCCGCGCCTGCCGGACCCGGCGACCGCCAGCAACACGCCGGAGGCCTACCTCGCGGCAGCGCAGAGCGCCCTCGCGTCGGGCAGGACCGGCGCGGCGCAAGAGGCGCTCGAACGCGCCGAAACGCGCCTGCTGTCTCGCTCGACCGACCCGTCCGCGGCGGCCAGCCCGGCGGACCTGCCGATGGTGCAGCAGATCGGCCAGGCGCGCCAAGCCCTGGCGACGCGCGACATCGCCGGCGCGCGCTCGGCCATCCGCGCCGCCATGGGCGACGCAGGATAAGCTGCGTTGGGCAACGCAGGATAGTACCAGCCAGGGGCCTGTCGGAAACGGCTGGCCCCCGGTTTTGCCGCCAGAGCGGAAGCCTCCCAACGGCATAAGGGCGTTTTTTGCCTCGCAAAACCGCGAATGCCCGCCTATGTGTGCGACGCAATACGCGGGCGGCAGTCAGGCCCCCGCGCCATTTTTCTGCGGCCACGCCAGGCGCCAAGGTTCCCCATGGACATTCGCAACATCGCCATCATCGCCCACGTTGACCACGGCAAGACGACGCTCGTCGATCAGTTGCTGCGGCAGTCCGGGTCGTTCCGCGAGCACCAGCAGGTGGCCGAGCGCGCCTTGGACAAGAACGACCTGGAGCGGGAACGCGGCATCACCATCCTGGCGAAGTGCACGAGCGTGATCTGGAAGGACACCCGGATCAACATCGTGGACACGCCGGGCCACGCCGACTTCGGCGGCGAGGTCGAGCGCATCCTGAACATGGTGGACGGCGTGCTGGTCTTGGTCGATGCCGCCGAGGGCGCGTTGCCGCAGACCAAGTTCGTTGTGACCAAGGCGCTGGCCCGCGGCATCAAGCCCATCGTCGTCATCAACAAGGTGGACCGCGGCGACGCCCGCCCGGACGAGGTGCACAACGAGGTGTTCGACCTGTTCGCGGCCCTTGGCGCCAACGACGAGCAGCTCGACTTCCCCATGCTCTACGCCTCGGGCCGCCAGGGCTGGGCCGACCCGGTGATGGACGGGCCGCGCAAGGACCTGGCGCCGCTGTTCGACCTGGTGATGAGCCACGTGCCGCCGACCGTGCTGGACAAGGAGGCGCCGTTCGCCATGGTGGCGAGCATCCTCGACTACGACAACTTCCTGGGCCGCGTGCTGACCGGCCGGGTCGAGCAGGGCCGGGCGCGGCTGAACATGCCGGTCAAGGTGCTGCGCGGCGACGGCACGGCGGTGGAATCGGGGCGGCTCACCAAGCTGATGGGCTACCGCGGCCTGGACCGCGTGCAGGTCGATGAGTGCGAGGCCGGGGACATCGTGGCGGTGGCCGGGCTGGAGGACGCGACGGTGCCGGACACCATCGGCGCGCCGGAGCTTGGCCATCCGCTGCCGGCGATCCCGGTCGATCCGCCGACGCTCGCCATGACGTTCCGCGTGAACGACGGCCCGCTGGGCGGCAAGGAGGGCAAGAAGGTCACGTCCCGCCAGATCCGCGACCGCCTGCTGCGCGAAGGCGAGGGCAACGTCGCGATCAAGATCACGGAGAGCAACGAGACCGACGCCTTCGAGGTCGCCGGGCGCGGCGAGCTGCAGCTCGGCGTGCTGATCGAGCAGATGCGGCGGGAGGGGTTCGAGCTGACCATCGGCCGCCCCCGCGTGCTGACCCGGAAGAACGAGGAGACCGGCGAGCGGGAGGAGCCGTTCGAGGACGTGCTGGTCGATGTGGACGAGGCGTTCTCCGGCGTGGTGGTGGAGAAGGTCAGCCGCCGCAAGGGGATGCTGCAGGACATGCGCCCGTCCGGCGGCGGCAAGGTGCGGCTCACCTTCCACATGCCGAGCCGCGGCCTGATCGGCTACCACGGCGAGTTCCTGACCGACACGCGCGGCACCGGCATCATGAACCGCATCTTCACGGGCTATGAGCCGTGGGCCGGCCAGATGGAAGGGCGGCGCAACGGCAGCCTCATCAGCAGCGAGGGCGGCGAGGCGATCCACTACGCGCTGTTCTACCTGCAGGAGCGCGGCACGCTGTTCGTCGATCCCGGCGACAAGGTGTATGTCGGCCTGATCCTGGGCGAGAACAGCCGGGGCGCGGACCTCGACGTGAACCCGATCAAGGAGAAGAAGCTGACCAACGTCCGCGCGGCCGGCAAGGACGACGCGATGCTGCTGATCCCGCCGCGCCGCATGTCGCTCGAGCAGGCCATCGCCTACATCGAGGACGACGAGCTGGTGGAGGTCACGCCCAGCGCCGTGCGGCTCCGCAAGCGTCACCTCGATCCCAACGAGCGCAAGCGGGCGGAGCGCAAGGCGGACAGCGAGGCCGCGTAGCGCCGGATCGTTGCTCGACGGGATCGTCTCTTTCCTGCTTAGTTCTGGCAAGCAGGACGATTCGGTCCTGTCCGATTCGGGGATGACGGACAGATGAACAAAGGTTTTCTCGCCGTGCTGCTTGCGGCCGCCTTGGCCGCCGCTGGGCCGGCTCTGGCGCAGGCGGCACCCGGTGATCCCACGGCAGGCAGCGTTCCCTATGCCGCTCCGCCGGGCAGCGGGCAGGGCGTTCCGGCTTCGGCGTCGCATCATCGCCGCCACCGCCACCGTGCCCACCATCGCCGGCACCGTACGGCCCGGCCTGCGGCCACGGACACGAACCCCGGCAATGGGGCGGACGCCCCGTCCCGCTGACGCCTTGTGCCATCGGGCATCCACTCTGACCGTTTTCCGGACGGCGCTCGTAGGGCGTATAAGCGAAGCGCCATACGCCAATCCGCGGCGCTGCAAGGTGGCGGAAGGCGCTGACGCTTTTCCGCCCTACACGGTTCGTAGCCGCCAGAGCGTTCATTGCAAGCACCAGTTGGCATTGCAGCTCTCCGCCCGGCGGCGTTCCGCGCGCCGGGCGGCACGCGCCTGCATAGGCTTGGGACGGCCCTGACCGGCTTCCGCCACCGTTCGCTGTGGACCATGGGCGCCTACGGCCTGGCTGCCGGGCTGCCCTTGTCGCTGTCGGGCTTCACGTTGCGGCAGTGGCTGACGGAGGGCGGCACCTCGCTCGCGGCCATCGGGCTGACCGCCAACATCGGGCTGGCCTACACGCTGAAGTTCCTGTGGTCGCCCTTGCTCGACCAGGTGCGCCCGCCCGCCGGGCTGGCCCGGTTCGGGCGTCGGCGCGGCTGGCTGCTGGCGATCCAGCCCCTGCTGGCGGCGGCGTGCCTGGCGCTGGCGCTGTCCGACCCACGCCAGACGCCGACGCTGCTGGTCTGCGCCGCCGTCGCGATTGCCTTCCTGTCCGCCAGCCAGGACATCGTCGTGGACGCCTGGCGGATCGAGACGTTCCCGGAGCAGATGCAGGGGGTCGCGCTGGCGGCCTACGTGTGGGGGTATCGCCTGGCGCTGCTGATCTCGGGCGCCGGGGCCATCGGCTTGGCGGACATCGTGGGCTGGCGGTCCTCCCTGTGCGTGATGGCGGGCCTGGTCGGCTGCGGGGCGCTCGTGACGCTCGCCGCCGCCGAGCCGCCGCCGCGCGCTGTCTCTGACGATGCACGCGGCCTGCGCGCCAGGCTCCGGACCGCGGTGGTCGAGCCGTTCCGCGACTTTTGGCAGCGCCCGGGGGCCGGGCAGATCCTCGCCTTCGTCATGCTGTTCAAGCTCGGTGAGGCCTTGGCCCACACCATGGCGACGCCGTTCTACCGCGCCATGGGGTTCGACCGTGCCCAGGTCGCGCTCGCGACCGGCGTGCCGGGGCTGGCTGCGAGCCTGCTCGGCGTCACGGTGGGTGGCTGGCTGGTCATACGCATCGGCACCGGGCGGGCGCTGGTGCTGACCGGCTTCGTGCAGATGGCGACCATGGCGCTCTACTTCGCGCTGGCGGTGTCCGGCGGGGACACGCGCATCCTGCTGGCCAAGGTGATGCTGGAGAGCTTCGCCGAGTCGATGGCGGACGCGGCGTTCCTCACCTACCTGTCCGCGCTGTGCTCCAGCGCGTTCACCGCGACGCAGTACGCGCTGCTGTCCTCGCTCGCCGCGGTGGGGCTGCGCACGGTGGGCGGGTTCTCGGGCGTGCTGGCGCAGGCCTTGGGCTGGGTGCCGTTCTACGCGCTGACGATCTTCGCCGCCGTGCCGGCCATGCTGGTCATGCTGAGGCTGCTGCGGCGTCCGCCGCCTCGCCTTCAGGCAGCCAGATCGTGACCGTCGTGCCGGCACCCTCGTGGCTCTCGATCAGCATCTGCCCGCGGTGCCGGTTGACGATGTGCTTGACGATGGCGAGGCCCAGCCCGGTGCCGCCCACGGCGCGGGAGCGGTGCTTGTCGGCGCGGTAGAAGCGTTCGGTCAGGCGCGGGATGTGCTTGCGGGGGATGCCGGCGCCGTCGTCGCTGACCGATACGGTCAGGCCCGGGCGGCCGGGCCAGGGGGCGCCGCGGGCGAGTGCGGCGGCAATGTGGATGGTGCCGCCCTCGCGGCCATATTTCAGGGCGTTGTCGAGCAGGTTCTGCAGCACCTGTTCAAGCTGGTCCTCGTCGCCCGCCACGGTGGGCAGGCCGGGTGCGATGCCGAGCACAAGGGTGACGGCCCGGGCCGAGATGCGCGGCTCGAAGGCGTCGGCGATGCGGTGCAGCAGGGCAGCGATGTCGACGGGGTCCGACGGCGGCTGGTGTTCGGTGAGTTCGATGCGGGACAGGCTGAGCAGGTCGTCGATCAGGCGGTTCATCCGCTGC
>CAXTTB010000273.1:0-5483 GCA_964246905.1 uncultured Acetobacteraceae bacterium
GGCGCACCGGCCCGGCCGACCGGTCCGCCGGCGGCTCGGGCACGGGGTTGCCGGCCAACTCTCGCGGGTCGGGGTCGGTGCGCGGGCCCGGCGCTTGGGCCGCGGCGGCGGTGGACAGGGCCATGCCCGCCGCCAAGCCGCCGCCCAGAACGAGGCGTCGGCGCAGCGGGTCATGGTCCGTCGTGCTGCGGTCGTTGTCGGCCATCCATCCGTCTCCTGCGCTGCTGGCAGGCAGGAAACGGCGGTCCCGGCAGGCGGTTCCTACTTCGCGGCGAGGCCCTCGATCAGCTTCTGCAAGCTGCTTTCCAGCGCGTTTTCCTGCTCCTGCCCGGCGTAAACCCCCACGCAGCCGGACGCGCAGGCCGGGTCGCCGGCAATCGGGCCGCTCGGGACGAAGACGTGATTGGTCCGGCGGTCGGCCGAGACCGCGTGCGCGCTGGCGTTGGTCGGCACGTTGGCGATGAAGCTGCTGGTCGCGGCGTTGACGATGCCCAGCGCCGGGCCGCCGTTCGCCGCCGGGTTGGTCCGGGCGGCGAGGTAGAAGTTCCCGTCGCCCGGGTTGTAGGCCACCTGGTCGGACCCTGAGACCTGCGGGATCTGCGCGAGCACTGTGCCGTCGAGCGCGCTGACGATCTGCGAGCCGTTGCCGAGCGAGCAGCCCACCAGCAGCTTCTGCCCCGGCGCCAGCGCCAGCCCGGCGCCGTTGCACCCGGTCAGCGGGAACCGGGTGATCTCCGCCAGCCTCTGCGGGTCGATGACGGACACCGCGCCGCTGTCGGGGTCGGCGCCGACCTGCGGCAGGTTGACGTAGAACAGGCCGTTCGCCGGGTTGTAGAGGCTGGCCTCCGCGCCCGCCGCGTCGTCGAACACCACGTGGCCCAGCACGCGCCGGTCGGACGGCAGCGTCGAGATCAGCGTGACGAAGGGCGGCGAGGCGGCGCCGTTCTGCACCATCAGGATATGGTCGCGCGGGTCGTAGGACATGCCGTCGGCGCGCAGCGCCTGGTCGGCCGTCTGGCCCGGCAGGGTGGTGGAGATCGTGGCGACGATGCTCTGCGAGAACAGGTCCACCACCTTCACGGTGCTGTCGCCGTCGCTGACCCAGACCTCGCCGATGCCGACCGGCTGCACGGCGGCGGGGCCTGAAAGGTCGGGGTTCGGCAGGCCCGTCGCAGGATCGTTGCGCGACCCGACGAAGCCGCCGATGCGCGTGATGAACGTGTTGGTGCGGATGTCGATGAGGTCGAGGCCGGCGTTCGAGCGGTCGGTCAGGTAGTAGAGCGGCAGCACGCGGTCAACGGCGGTGAAGTCGAACGAGGTGAGCGGCTTGCCCGGCACCTGGACCGTGGCGATGCGCGAAAAGGTCGTCGGCCCGGAACCCAGTCCTGGCCCTTCGGCCTTTGCCGCGCCGGCGGCCAGGCTTGCCGCCGTGATCGAAACGGCTGCGGCGAGCAGGGTCCGCCGGAACGGCCCGCAGCGATGCGGCATGGTCTTGTTTCGCATTCGTGTTCTTCCTCCTCGTTCGTCTTCTTTGCCGGTCATGATGGAAAAGGCGGATGCCCGGTGAGTCTCCGGCTTCGGGCAACCGTGGCCAGAAGCGCGCGGCGGCGTCAATGGCGAAGGGCTGGGGCGACGGGCTGCGGCGACGGGCTGCGGCGACAGCTATGGCGGGCCATGCCACGCCTGGTCGATGCGGGACCTGGCGCATCCAGCGCCGCCCATCAACGCGGATGGGGCGCGGCCGCCGCGGATGGCGGCGCGTGTTGCGTCCGGACTACCGGCGCGGGGAGCGTCCGAGGATCATCGCGCCGCTCGCCGCCCCGCCGGCGAGCACCCCGTCGGCGGCGGCCAGCATCGCGTTGCCGAACGGGCGGGATGCGTCGCCCGCGGCATACACGCCGGGAACGCTGGTCATCATCGATGCATCGACCTTGACGAGCCGGCCCGCCGGCCCCTCTTCGAGCACGCAGCCGAGCTGCTCGGCGATCGGGCTGGCCAATCTCAGCCCAGGCGCCACGTACAGCGCCCCGAGCCTGACCCGGCGCCCATCGGCGAGGCGCACCGCTTCCAGGCCGGTGCCCGCGCCGAGCAGTTCCGCCACCGGCGTCCGTTCGATCCGCACGCCGGCCGACCGGAAATGGTCGAGCGTCGCCGGGTCGGGTTCGGCCTGGCCGTGCAGGAAAAACGTGGTCGGACCCCAGTTGGCGATCATCCGGGCCTGGTGCGAGGCCATCGGCCCGGTCGCGAGCACGCCGAGATCGCGCCCGCTGAACTCGTATCCGTGGCAATAGGGGCAGTGGAGCACCGTCTTGCCCCACCGCTCCGCCAGGCCCTTCACGTCCGGCAGGATGTCCACGATGCCGAAGGCGAGCACGAGCTTGGCGGCCGCCAGGTCCTCGCCCGTGTCGAGCGTGACGACGAACCCGTCCCCCTCCGCCCGCGCGCCCTGCGCGACGGAGCGCCGGACCGTGACGGACGGATACAACTCCAACTGTGTCCGTGCCTGCGCGATCATGTCGCCGGGCGCTGCGCCGTCCTGACCGAAGAAGCCGTGCGCCGCCGGCGAGAAGCGGTTCCTGGGCAGGCCGGCGTCGATGACGCACACCGCCCACCGTGCGCGCGCAAGGTAGATGGCGGCCGAAAGCCCGGCATAGCTGCCCCCGATGACCACCGCATCGTATGTCATGGCCGCGCCTCCTTGCCGGCGTCCCGCGGTGCCGCGGCGCCGTGGTCGGCAACGAAGCCGGGGAAGGCCCGCATGTAGTCGATGAACGCCTCGCCCAAGCCTTCCGCGCGCAGGCGGTCCGCGTCCACCGGGAGCGCCGGCGACACATAGCCGGCGTCTGCTCCCACCTTCATCGGGAAGTCGTGCGCGAGGATCGCCGCGCGCCCGATCAGCACGTAGTCCGCGCCGTTCGCCAGGCAGCCGACGGCGCCCTGCGCCCCCATGATCTTGCCCGCGACGCCGAGCCGGACGCCGCCGCGGTCCAGCTCGGTGAACCAGGACATGAGGGGGCGCCCGCGGTACGCCTCCTCCTCGGCCTCCTTGGCCACGTCCCAAAGCGAGAGGTCGAGCGTGTCGATATGCCCCGACCGGATCGCCTCCTGCGCCACGTCGCGCATCTCGGCGAGGCGGAGGCCGAACCGCTCGGGCGACAGCCGCAGGCCAAGCTGGAACCCGGGGCGGCAGGCGCGCCGGACGCCGCCGAGTATGGCGAAGATCAGCCGTGCACGGTTTTCGAGGGAGCCTCCCCACCGATCCGTCCGGCGGTTGCTGGCGGAGGACAGGAACTGCGTCGGCAGGAAGCCATGCGCGGCGTGGATCTCGACCCCATCGAACCCGGCGGCCTCGCCGCGCTCCGCCGCCGCCACGAAATCCTCGACCAGCCCCTCGACCTGGGCCTCGGACAGGGCGCGCACGCCGTGTTCCGGGTCGTCCGACGGCCCGACCCGGTCCAAGCCCTCAAGCGCGCGGCCACCGGAATGCGCCAGTTGCAGGCAGGCGACCGAGCCTGCCGCCCTCAGCCCCGCGGCGAGCCGGGCGAGGCCCGGCACATGCTCGTCGCCGAACGCGCCAAGCTGGCCCGGATAGCCCTGTCCGGCCGGCTGGACGTGGGCGGCGCAGGTCATCGTCATCGCGAAACCACCCGCGGCGCGCATCGTCAGCCAGCGATGCTCGTCATCCGACAAGGTGCCGTCCGCATGGCTCTGCGTGTTGGTCAGCGGCGCCAGCGCCAGCCGGTTCTTCCAGGCCGGGCCATGTTTCAGCCGCAGCGGCTCGAACAGGCGCCCGGCATCAAGGGGGTGGTCATTCATGCAACTTATCATGTTGCGATTATGGCGCGACGTCAAGTGATGCAGCTTCGGATGTTGCGTGATATATCCCTGCCATGACGATCCCGAGCATGAGCCGTCCTCGTTGAGACGCGACAACCGCCTTTCGCGGATGCTGCACGTGCTGATCCACATGGACCGGCATGTGAAGCGGATGACCTCGGACACCATCGCGCGGATGCTGGGCACGAACCCGGTCGTGGTGCGCCGGACCATGGCGGGGCTGCGCCGGCAGGGCTACGTCCGCTCGGAGAAGGGGCATGGCGGGGGCTGGGAACTGGCCTGCGACCTTGCCGCCATCTCGTTGCTCGACGTTTATGAGGCGATCGGGGCGCCGCCCCTGTTCGCGATCGGCCCCACCACCGGCCAACCGGATTGCCTGGTCGAGCAGGCCGTCGATGCGGCGCTCGACGGGGCGCTGCGCGAGGCGGAGGCGCTGCTTCGCTCCCGGCTGGGTACGCTCACGGTCGCCGACCTGGCGGCTGAGTTCGACGACCGCTCGGCGAGGAGCGGGATCGGGGCGTCCCGGCCCGACCTGTCATTCGACTGAGCATCATCTTGCGGAGTGCGCTCGCACCCAGCGCAGGCCGTCAGCGGACGAGGGCCTCCAGCATGGCCTGCACCCGCGCTGCCAGCGTCTCCAGCGGGAACGGCTTGGTGATCACCTCCATGCCCGGCGCGAGCTGGCCCTCGAGGGCGGAGCCGGCGTAGCCCGTGATGAACAGCACGGGCAGGCCCGGCCGGTGCCCGCGCGCCGTGTCGGCGACCTGCCGCCCGTTCATGCCGCCGGGCAGCCCCACGTCGCTGACCAGCAGGTCCACGTGCCGGCCCGGGCGCAGCAGGCGGAGCGCCGCCGGCCCGTCCCCGGCTTCCCGCACCTCGTAGCCCAGCTCGCGCAGCCGCTCGGCCGCGCCCGCGCGCACGCCGTCCTCGTCCTCCAGCAGCAGCACCGTCCCGCTGCCGCCGGATGCGGCCTCCATCCGGTCCGGCTCCGCCGGCGGGGCCGCTTCAATCCTGTGATGGCGTGGCAAATAGAGCCGTACCGCCGTGCCCCGGCCCGGCGCGCTGTCCAGGCGCACCAGCCCGCCGCTTTGGCGCACGAAGCCGTAGAGCTGCGACAGGCCCAGCCCCGTCCCGTGCCCGATGGGCTTCGTCGTGAAGAACGGCTCGAAGGCGCGCGCCCGCGTCGCCTCGTCCATGCCGGTGCCGGTGTCGGCCACGCTGACCTCCACGTAGTCGCCGGGCGTGATGCCGTCCTGCCCGGCGACCTCCGCCGCTGACAGGCGCACGTCCTGCGTCGCGAGCGTGAGCCTGCCGCCGTCCGGCATCGCGTCGCGGGCGTTGATGGCGAGGTTGAGCAGCGCGTTCTCCAACTGGTTGGGGTCGCACAGCACCGTCCACACGCCGTCCCCCAGGCGCAGCTCCACCGCGATGCCCGGCCCCACCGTGCGCCGGATCAGCTCCTCCATGCCCTTGATCAGCGTGTCCGGCTCGACCGGGCGCGGGTCCAGCGCCTGCCGGCGCGCGAAGGCGAGCAGGCGGTGGGTCAGCGCCGCCGCGCGCGTCACCCCCTGGCGCGCCGCCGCCATCAGCGGCGCCAGCTCAGCCGTGCGGCCCGGCGCGCCGCGCCGCTGGCCCGTTTCCAGCGC
>CAXTTB010000274.1:0-5482 GCA_964246905.1 uncultured Acetobacteraceae bacterium
GGCCGCCGCGCCGAAGGGCATCCCGCTGGAGGACGCGGCCGGCATCCCAACGGCGGCCGGCACCGCCTGGCAGGCGCTGTTCGAGGTGGCGGACCTGCAGCGCGGGCAGACGGTGCTGATCCATGCCGGGGCGGGCGGCGTCGGCAGCTTCGCCATCCAGCTCGCGCGCAACGCGGGCGCCCGGGTGGTCGCAACGGCGTCCGGCGCCGGGATCGAGGCCGCCCGGCAGCTCGGCGCCGACCAGGTGATCGACTACCGCTCGGAGCGGTTCGAGGACGGGGTGTCGGACCTCGACGTGGTGCTCGTCACCGTCCGGGACGACACGCAGCAGCGCTCGTTCGGCGTGCTGCGCCCGGGCGGCACCCTGGTCTCGATCACCGCGCCGCCTGACGAGGCGCTTGCGAAGGCGCACAAGGTCTCGGCGAGCTTCGTGTTCCACCAATCCGACGGACGCCGCCTGGAGGAGATCGTCGAGCGCATCGATGCGGGCACGTTGCGGGTCCTGGTGGACCGCAAGGTTCCGCTGGCGGAGCTTGACGAGGCGTTCCGGTATCAAGGATCGGGCCGGGCGCGCGGCAAGATCATCGTCTCTGTCGGCTAGAGCATGCTCGCAAGAACAAAGGCTAGAGCGTGTCCGGTGCTTCTACCTGCTCCGGACACGCTCTAAGGCTCCGGCGGGCGCCTTGTGTGCCAATCCGTGCGGCTTTGGAACGCATGGCCGGCGCGGCACAGCAACGCCTCCGACACGGGCGGGCCGACGAGCTGCAGGCTCAGCGGCAGGCCGTCCGCGTCGATGCCGCACGGCAGGGTGATGGTCGGGTTGCCCGCGAAGTTGAACGGCGCGGTGAAGCGCAGCATCCGCAGCAGCACCGCATCGTCCTGCCCGTACTCCGCCATGCGCTCCAGGCTCGGCACCGGCACCGGCATCGTCGGCATCAGCAGCAGGTCCACCCCTTGGAACAGCGCGGCCAGCCGCCCGGCGAACGCCAGCCGCCCGTGCATGATCGCGCCGAACTCGGTCCCGGTCGTCCGCCGCCCCTGCTCGATCAGTTGGGCCAGGTCCGGACCATACTCGGCGGCGCGGTCCGGGTAGTCCGCCTGGTGCGCGATGGCCGTCTCGACGGCGCAGAACGGAATCCAGTCGCGCAGCAGCGCGTCCGTCGGCGGGAACGCGACCTCGCGGACCGTGGCGCCGAGCGCCGCCAGCACCTCCTCCGCCGCGCGCACCGCCGCCGTCACCTGCCCGTCGATGCCGTCCTCGTTGTAGCGGCGGTCGATCCCGACCGTGATCCCGCGCACGCCCTGCCCCAGCCCCGCCAGGTAGTCGGGCACCGGGTCGGGGATCGCCGTGGGATCGAGGGCATCCGCCCCGGCGATCACGCCCAGGATCGCCGCCGCGTCGGCAGCACTCCGCGCCATCGGCCCCACGTGGTCCAGCGACGCGGCCAAGGGCAGGATGCCGTGGCGGCTGACCCGGCCCCACGTCGGCTTGATCCCCGTCAGCCCGCAGGTCGCCGAAGGGAACCGGATCGACCCCCCGGTGTCCGAGCCGAGCGAGCCGAAGCACAGGCCCAGCGCCGTCGCGACCCCCGAGCCGGTCGAGGACGAGCCGACCCAATGCCCGGCGCCCCACGGGTTGACCGGGCCGGGGTCGTCGGGATGGTGCCCGGTGTACGCGCCCTCCGTCATCTTCAGCTTGCCGACCAGCACCGCGCCCGCCTCCTCCAGCCGCCGCACCACCGTGGCGTCGTGGTCGAGCATCGCGCCTCGCCGCATCGGCATCCCGCCGGTGGTCGGCGCGAAGCTTGTGGCGCACAGGTCCTTCACCGCGAGCGGCACGCCGTGCAGCGGGCCGCGCCACAACCCGGCGGCGATCTCCGCCTCTGCCCGCAAGGCCGCGGCGCGGGCGCGGTCCGCCAGCACGGTGCCGTAGCTGCGCGCGGCGCCATCCAGCCGGGCGATCCGCTCCAAGGTCGCTTCCAGCACCGCGGACGGCGAGAGCGCACGCCGCCGGATGCGGTCCGAGATGTCGAGCAGCGACAGATAGTGCAGGTCTTCGAGCGGCATGGCTGGTCCCTCCCATCCGGCAGCGCGTCCAGAGAAGCACCTGTGGCGCAGGATGGGAATGCCCGGCGAGGCTACGGCATGGCCGCGGTCCCAGCCGGCGGACGCGCCCGGTCAAGCCGCTCCCCGACCGCCAGCGCCAGCCGCCCCGCAAGCGTCCTGGCTCCCACGAAGGAGGCCAGGTCGAGCCGGGCGTCGGCATACCCGTACTTGCCGTCATCCCCGACGCAAAGCAGGTCAACCTCCGCCACCCCGCGGTCGAAGGCCCGGGCCAGGCATTCGACCAGAACGAGCGCCTCTGGCTCGGCGCGGTCGAAATGGGGGTCGTGCACGGAGAAGAACACCTGCTCGCGGGCGCCGTCCGCGACGTTGAGCAGCGCCGCCGCCAGCCGATTGCCGCAATGGACGGTGAACAGCCGGAGCAGGCCTTGCCGCGCCAGCTCCTGCACCAAGGCACGAAGGATTGCGGCATCGTTGTCGATGATGCCGCCCTGGCCCGTGTCGCCAATCCATTGCCGCTTGAGCGCGATCATGCGTTCAAGCTGGGGTTCAATCGGCTCCCCAGGCCCCCACGCCCTCACCGCGACCGGCCCCGCCTCGCCCAGGGCAAGCAGGCGGCGGGCGTGGCGCAGGCCCTCCTCACCGATCCGGGCGAGCCAGGCCTGGCCATCCGTCCCGCCGCTCCGGACCTGCAGGCTCCTCGCCGCGCGCCGGCCCGGCCTGAGCCTCACCGGCTGCCGTTCCCCGTCAAGCAGGGCGCGGAAGGCGGCGTCGGGACGCACATGGCTGAGGTAAGCCAGGTCGAACCCGCCTGACGTCGCCACGGCGGCCCAGGCCTGCTGCAAGGCGGCGCGGCCGTCCTCGGGATGCACGAGCGCATCGCAGTAATCGCTGCAATCCTTGGCCGCCCATTCGAGCACGCGGATGCCGCGGTGCCGCCGGGTCGCCAACGGCAGCGCCGCCGCGAGCCGTCCACCCGCCCAGCATAGCGCCGCGCAGGGGCGCTGCGCGTCGTGCTGCGGACGGGCGTTCCACCATGCGCCGATCCAGCCATGACTTTGAAAGACGCTCCGACCGCAGCATTGCCAGAGCGCATCCCAAGCCGGGCCGATCTCCAACCAACGGGCCGGCGTGCCGACGATTTCTGTCCGTAACGCCATGCGGCGCGCTCCCGTGCCGCATGGAACGTTATCTATCTACAATGAACCAAGGCTTGGGGCAACCTGGACCGATCTCTAAGCAACCTCGTGCAAATTGGGACACGCATGTTCAGGATCGTAGGGCGGATCAGCGAAGCGCCATCCGCCTTCCGTCCGCACCGCCCGGTGGCGCATGGCGCTCCGCTTATGCGCCCTACACGTTCGGGCCAGACGCGGAGCGTGAGTCCGAGCCAAACGCGGAGCGTCAGTCCAAGTTGGCCCAGCCATCCATGGCCCAAGCTGCAAAAGGCTGCTTAGGTTTTGGCAGAACGCCACGGCGCAGCGGGCGACCCCGTGCGCCCGCCGTCCACCACGTAGTGCCCAGCCGTCACGCTGCCGGCCAGGTCCGAGCACAGGAACAGCACCACGTCGGCCACCTCCTCCGCCGTGGCGTAGCGCCCGAGCGGGATGCTGGCCCGGTAGCGAGCGCCTGCGGCGGCGTGGTCGCCGGGGCTGGACTGCTGCTCAAGCGAATGGATCATCCGCGTGTCGGTCGGCCCCGGGCACACGGCGTTGACCCGCACTCCGGACGCGCCCACCTCGCCCGCCGCGGTGCGGGTCAGCCCGAGCACGCCGTGCTTGGATGCGACATAGGCCGACAAGCCCGGCGACCCCACCAGGCCCGCGGTCGAGGACGTGTTGACCACCGCCCCCCGCCCCTGCCGCAGCATCACCGGCAAGACGTGGCGCAGGCCGAGGAACACGCCCTTGAGGTTCACCGCGATCACCGTGTCGAACATGGCTTCCTCGTAGTCCACGGTGGGCGTCACCGTGCCCTCGATGCCGGCGTTGTTGAAGAAGCAGTCGATGGCGCCGAAGGCGTCGAGCGTCGCCTGGACGTAGGCCTGCACCTCGGCGGAGCGGGTCACGTCGGCGCGGACGAACCGCGCCTCGCCGCCATGGTCCCGGACGGCCTCGGCCGCCGCTTCCCCAGCCGCCGCGTCCCGGTCCACCACCACGACCCGCGCACCCCCCCCCGCGAAGCCCACCCCCCCCGCCCCCCCCCAACCCTTGGCAACCCCCGGGATAACCGCCACCATGCCCGAGAAGTAAATGTTCCCCCCTTTTTTTCGTTTTGAGCCACCATGCAATCCGCAACCAACCTGCCGTGCAAGCCGGCCCATGCAAGGTTCTGCCGCGGACTGCCACGACACACCGACGATGCACCCGGGTCAGTCCCTGCTCGACAGCATTATGCAGTTGCATTATACGTGCATCACGCCGACATGTCCGAAAGGACGACGCCATGCCGCGGACCAGTATGCGTCCCAAGGTGGAAAGCTTCAATTTCCGAGTGGACCCGGAGCTTAAGGCAGCCTTCGCGGCGGCCACGGCCAAGGAGGACAAACCGGCCGGGCAAGTGCTGCGGGACTTCATGCGCGGCTACGTGGAACGGCAGCAGGAGCGGACGGCTGCGGCCGAGGCGCGTCGCCAGTCTCGCCTTCTGGCTGAGCGCGCGGCCGACCCGGGCAGCGACGAGGCTGCGGTGATGAATTGGATCGAGGGTGTATCCGACACCGGGGGCTGGACGGCGTGATGCGGGGCGACCTGGTCACGGTCGTCAGTTCCGGTGACTACGGCAAGCCACGGCCGGCACTGATCGTACAAGCGGACCTTTACGCCGAACATCCATCGCTGACCGTGTTTTTGGGAGTTGGATGACGACGGCAGCGAACCCGCTGGAGCGGAGCACCATTCACGACGTCGCCGTCATCGGCGCCGGGATCGTCGGCCTGGCGGTCGCCGCGGCCCTCCAGGACGACGGGCGCCAGGTCGTGCTGCTCGACCGCCGGGGCGTGGCGCAGGAGGCGAGCCGGGGCAACGCCGGGGCGCTGGCGTTCTCGGACATCCTGCCGCTCGCCTCGCCCGGCATCCTGCGGCAGGCGCCGCGCTGGCTGCTCGACCCGTTGGGGCCGCTCGCCATCCCGCCGGCCTACCTCCCCGCGATCCTGCCCTGGCTGGTCCGGTTCTGGCGCGCGAGCCGGGCGGACCGGGCGGCGGCGGGCCTCGCGGCGCAGGCCGGGCGGATGGCGCTGGCGGCGGCGGAGACGCCGGGGATGCTCGGACGGGCCGGCGCCGGGCACATGGTCCGGCACGACGGGTCGTTGCAACTGTATGGGAGCGAGGCGGAGCGGGCGGACGCCATGCCGGGCTGGCAGGCCCGCGCCCGGCCTGGCATCGCGGTCGCGCCCGTGCGCGGCCGGGGCCGGGGCGCCGGG
>CAXTTB010000275.1:0-5475 GCA_964246905.1 uncultured Acetobacteraceae bacterium
CCGCCAACCGGGACGCGGCCCAACTCCGCCGCGGCCTGGCCAGGCTGGACGCGGTGCAGGCGGCGGCGCGTTGGCTCGACGAACAGCCCCGGCTCGGGCGCGACGTGTTCCCCCGCGGAAGGCCGGAGCTGACGGGCATCGGGCGGTGCATGGCTGGCCGCACCGACCCGTGCCGGCTGGACCAGATGCTGCCCAATGCACCCGGGCCTGGCACCCCGCACGACACGGGACTGCGCGGGCGCTCGCGCTGGACCAGCACCTTCACGGCCAGCCTCGAGCTCGCCAAACAGGGCGACGTCATGCTGACGCAGGAGGGGGCCTTCAGCCCCATCCAGGTCGGCAACGTCGACGGAACGCAAGCCACAGCGCAGGCCGCTGGCAATGCTTGACCGGACGGCCAGCCCAATCCGCTCCAAGCTCCGGCGCCCTGGGACGCCGTGGCGGAGGCGGGCGCGCCCCCGTGCCGGCCAGCTCCCTTCAGAACGGCCAGCGCGAGCTGGCACCCTCCGCACGCGCCGCGACCAGCAGCTTGGCTATGGCCTGGTTCGGGCCGCCCTGCGCGGCGGCCTGCTCGATCGCGGGCCAGTCGAGCTCAACCTTGTCCGTCACCCGGTCCCATCGCGCGGCAGGCGCCGCTGGAACAGATGCTTTCGTCTCGGAACTGGACTGGGCCGCCTCGCTGGCTGGGCTGACGGAATCGCGGTCGGGCTGGATGGGACCGCTGTCCGCAGCCGTTTCGGCCTGGGGCGCCGCGGCAGCCGCGGGCGCATCATCCCCGGTCAGGTCCGGGCTTGCTTCGGCTTCGGGCTGGCCGATTACTTGATCCCGCGGCTCCGCGGCGCTGTCCTGGATCGAAGGAGCGGCCTCCCCGCCAGCCGCCTGCTTCGGCTTGCGGCCTGGCCCCCTATGGCCCGGCACTTTGGCCGGACCGGCTTTGGAAGCATCGGCTCCGGCATCGTCCGGGGTCGGACTGCCGACGTCGGCCGCCGCAGGCGACGCGAACGAAAGCGTGGCAGCTTTCGGCTTGCGGCCCCGGCGCGCTGGAACCGCAGCGGCGTCCGGTGCGGCAGGCTGCCGCGCCGGAACGGGCACAGCGTCGTCGGGGCTGGGCTGGGTCTTCGGCTTGCAAGCCATCGGTGGCTCTCCTCGGTCAGGAACGGCCCGATAATTTGGTCCTTACAATCCCGAAAGCAACTGGCGCGTCTTGCCAGCACACGGGTCCAATAGCGAGGCTGCTTCCGGACCGAACAAGACATCAGTTCAAAAGCAGGTCGGAAACGATCTGGCCTTTGGCCCGGGCTATGGCTCGCCCGGGATCGGTTCGATGCCGAGCTCCTGGCGCACATGGGCGAACGTCACCGGATTGGCGAAGCGGCGGTCGGTCGTCATCGCCCGCAGCGCCAGAAGGCCCGCCTCGGTGAAGAACAGGCGCGGCGGCCAGGGCGCCGGCTGGAGATGCATCAGCCCGCGCTCGAGCAGGCCTTGGGCGGCCAGCGGCACCTTGGGCTGACCCGCCCGCGGGCCGCCTCGCCACGTCCGGAGCTGGAAGCCCTCGGCAACGCTCGGCAGGGTCGAGAAGAACTGGTCGAGCTCGCGGCGTATGTAGTCGCGCTCGCCGGGCGTGAAGACAGCAGGGTCTGCGATGGGATCTGATGCGCTCATGGCTGGCTGTGTAGCACCGCAGGTCCTGGTGTCTGAGCCGCAAGGCGCAGCGACGCCGCGCACGCTTCCGCGCCCTCTGTCCGCCACGCCGCCTCAGCCACTGTGGCCGACGCCGGGCGTGTATTCGAAACCGAGCCCGGCCTCGTGCCCCTGCTCAAAGGCGTGGGCCAGCACCCGGCGGCCGGCCGTGCCCTTGCGGGTACGGAAGTGCAGGCCGAGCTTATCCAGCTCCGCCTCGACCACGCCCGCCTTGGCGACGACCAGGTCGCGCCCGGACGAGCCGCGCAGCGCCGCCTCACGCGCCTCGCGCAGCGTTTGCAGCTTGGCCGCGATGCCGCGGGCCAGGCCGATGCCGCACGAGTTGGTCGCGGTGCGGCGCACAGGCGTCGGCATGGCCGCATAGGTCTTGCCGGTTCGGAACCGCGCCGTCTCGGTCTCGAACGCCCGCTCCACCAATTCATATAGGTAGCGCGCCGCCGCGACGTCGGCCGGCAGGCCGAAGAACACATAGCGCAGCGTGCCCGAGGCGCTCTTCTCGCCCCAGGCCTGGCAGTCGAAGAACCCGGCCACCGCCGGCACGCAGTCGTCCACGGGTCCCACGCGCCGCCGCCCGGTCTCGACGGCCATGCCTTCGCAGGCTTGCCGCTTGAGGTCCAGCTCGCTCAGGCTCAGGCCGTAGCGGTCCAGCAGCTCCGCCACCTTCTCGGCCGCCGCCAGCGCCTCCGCTTCCGTGCAGCCCTGCTCCACCGTCTTGGCCCGCAGCGCCTGGATGCGGCCGATCAGCCGGTCCAGCTCGGCGTCTTTGCTCCCAGCCGCAGACGGCGCGGTCCCGAGCCGGCGCCGCACCTCGTCGAACACGCTCCGCGCGTCCCGTGGCAAGTCGCCTGCGGCGATGCCGGCTTCCACCGCGGCCCTCACGGTGTCCAGCCCGGTTGTGCCGGACCCGGCGGCGGCACGACGGTGCAGGGTTTCCAGCTGCACCAGCGCGATTGCCGCGTAAGCGTCCGACAAAGCGGCCAGCCCGTGCTCGCGCGTGTTGGCAACGGAGCCGAGCACGTCCAGCACCGCGTCGAGGCTGGCCTGCGCACGGACGAACTGCACGTCCTCGGGATCGCGCTCCGCACCCGCCTCCGCCCAGCGCAGGGCCAAAAGGTCGAGCTCGCCCGCCTCCTCGTCCAGCCCGTCCTGCCAGCCCTGCGGCGGCCGGTTCAGCCCGGGGATCTCCAGCGTGCCGTGGCGCAGCACGTGGCGATAGACCGCCTCGGCGCAGCGCTGTGGGTTCAGCAGCCCGCGTGCGCCCGGGCGGACAAAGCCGCGGGCCACCGCAAGCGCGGCCTCGTCCAGCGGCGTCGTCCCACCGACCCACACATAGCGGCCGTCGCCCACAGGCGCGAGCCGGGCCACAAGCGCCACCTCCAGCGCCTCCGGCCCGATGCTCCCGTCGAGCACTGACAGCCTCTCGCCCGTGACCAGGTCGCGCAGCCGAGCCACGCCGTCGCTGCTGGGCGTCTCCACCCGCAGCAGCCGGAACTGCGCCCGACGCAGCGCGTCGAGTGCCGCTGCCTGCTCCGGGCCGACCCGACCAAGACGGCGTGCCAGCCGGTCGAACGCGGTCGCGCCGCTGGCCGATGGCGTGAACAGCGCCAGGTCGGTCGCCATGCCGAGCGCGTCGGCCACACGCAGCATCTCGCGGCCGGGATCGTCGTCCACGGGATCGGCTCGCGAAAGCCACCCGCGCGCCGTCTCTTCCACCCAGGCCAGCGGGATGAATTCGCCGGCCTGCAACAGCAGCTCGGCGATGTGCTCGCGCAGGCGGTCTGCGTCCACGGGCCTGGTGCCTGACTGTGGCAGCGCCGCCGCGCGCCCCGGCCCGCCGGCTGTTCTCGCCTGCACCATCAACCTCTCCAGCCCAACCCCGGCGCCGCAGAAGTAGGCCGAAGCGGCATGGCGCGGCAAGCCGGTCGGCGTTGCTGGGCGGACCCGAGAGGAAGGACGGTGGTGCTCGGCTGTCCTGCCGATGCAGCGCTGGGGTGCAGGCTTCGAACGTTGCTCTTCGCCGGCTCGTGATGCCCGACAGGTTCGACGGCAGCCGGCCTGCCGCGACGACGGACGACACGGTCGCGTATTTGCGGGCGCCGCAAAGAAGGTCTCACAACCAAACACCTGTCTGGTTGTGGGACCTCCTTGGCGGCTTCAACGATGGACCCTGCTTTGGCGACATCGCCTGGCCCGGCAGGCCTTCCGGTTTGCCGCGGGCACGCCTGCGCCGGGCTTTGAAGCGCTCGGCCGCGACCTGACTGGGTGTTTTGCCGTCGAGCACGCGTTGGCGCCGGTCATTGCGAGCGGCGTTGAAGCCGCGCAGGAGCTGCTCCAGGTCGCGGTGCGAGGGGATGGTGATGCCGAGGCGGAGGCAAGCTTGCCCGAGCCGGCCCGCCAGGCTTTGCACGGACCAGGTATGTGGGCGCGGTTACCCCAGCCCCACTCGGAGGCCAGGCGACGCGGACGTAGTTCGGGCGTCCCGATTCCAGCATACGGTTAAGCGCATGGTGGAGCTTCAACGCCCGAACTACGTCCGCACCGCCTGACCTTAAATGAGGTTAGGACTACTGTGTCCGCTCTCCAGGTCCGTGCAACACGTTGCAGTACTGTCCAACCTGCGAAGCCGAGCCGCGTCGGCGGCGGGCGGCATCCCGAACATTCGGCGGTAGTCGCGGCTGAACTGGGATGGACTCTCGTAGCCAACCCCGAAACCGATGCGGCCCGCGTCCCCGATGTTCATTAGCATGAGGCGCCGGGCTTCCTGCAGCCGGATCCGGGTGCGGTATTGCAGGGGACTCATCATCGTCACCGACTTGAAGTGACGGTGAAAGGATGTGACGCTCATGCCGGCCTGCCTGGCCAGGACCTTGACTTCCAAGGGTTCGGCGAAGTGCGCGCGTATCCAGTCGGCAGTGCGCCCGATCTGCGCCAGGTGGCTGCCCGCCACGGCCGCTTGCCGGAGCAGACCACCCTGTTCCCCTTGCAGCAGGCGGTAGTGCAGCTCGCGCCGGATCAGCGGCGCCAGCACGGCGGCATCGCCGGGCCGGTCAAGCAGCCGGAGCAGCCGCGCCACCGGATCCAGAAGGTCGTGGCCGAGCGGGCTGGTGGCCATCGCGGTGTCCGGGCGGTCCACGGCAGCGGCCGGCGGGGGCTGGGCCAGCAGAAGGTCAGCGACGCAGAGTGGATCCAAGTCAATGGACAGCGCAAGATAGGGCCGGCGCTCGTCTGCCTCGACGATGCAGCCGGTGACGGGCAGGTCCACGGTGACCACCATGTAATGGCTGGCGTCGTATTCAAACAAACGTTCCCCCAACACCACCTGCTTCCGACCCTGGGCCACCACGCACAGCGTGGGCCGGTACATCGTGTTGACCTGCGGGCCGCGGGCGTCCGCGCGGAACAGCGTCAGGCCAGGCACCGGAGTGTCGTGCTGCGCCGCGTGGCAGTGCCGGGCGACCAGCACGCAGACCTCGTCCATCGTCCCCGGCATCGTGGCCCTCCCGTCACGAGCCTGCACGCCACGGCGCGGTGGTGCAAGGGACGGCGCCCCGGCTTGGAGGGATCGTGCAAGAGGCTGGCAGGATCGGGGCTTCGGAACCAGGACCGTCTCGGGTAGAAGCCGCGGCATCATAATTCAGAAAACGGTAGTTGATGCTGCCGGGCCAGCAGCAGGCCGGACGTGCCGGCGCAATGCTTGCCGTCGGGCGCCGTTGCCTCAAAGAAGGAACACCAGCATGGATTACAAGCCGCTCGGCCATACCGGTCTGCTCGTTT
>CAXTTB010000276.1:0-5470 GCA_964246905.1 uncultured Acetobacteraceae bacterium
CTCTCGCCCGCCGCGGCGCCGAACGTCTCCGCCCCCCGGCGCTGGGCCGCGGCGGGCGAGAGGGCGACGGTTGCCGGACCGCGGCGGTCGGACCAGTCGCCCAACGGGATGTCATCCGGCGCCAGGATTTCCGCCGCCTCCAACCGGCCCAGCAGCGGCGGCAGGTCGGCGGGGGAGGGGGCTGCGGTCTCGAACAGCCCAGTGGACACGTCCAGCCACGCGGCGCCTAGCCCCGTGCCGACACGGGCCAGCGCCAGCAGCAGGTTCGGGCGGTGCGCGTCGAGCAGGCTGTCCTCCGTCAGCGTGCCCGGCGTGACCAGGCGCACCACGGCGCGCTTCAGCGGACCCTTGCCGGTGCGGCCACGGGCCGGCTCCATCTGCTCCGCCACCGCGACGCGGAAGCCGCGGCGGATCAGGCGGGACAGGTAGGCCTCGGCGGCATGGACCGGGACGCCGCACATCGGGATCGGCTCGTTGTTGTGCTCGCCGCGCCGGGTGAGCGCGATGTCGAGGGCGCTGGCCGCGGCCTCCGCGTCGGCGAAGAACAGCTCGTAGAAGTCGCCCATGCGGAGGAACAGCAGGGCGTCGGGGTTGTCGGCCTTGAGCGTGAACCACTGGGCCATCGTTGGGGACGCGCCTGCGGCGCTGGGAAGGTCCATCCCGCCATCCTAACAAGCCATGCCGCACCTGCGAAGCGGCTGGGTTACGCACCTGGCACCGCTGGCGTATGCAGGTCGATCCCCGGGCGCAGGCCCGCCCGCTTCAGGAGTGCGACCCATGGCTGACGGAATCATCGAACCGCGCGCAGGCCGGGTCTCCGCCGAGGAGGCGCTGGCGCTGCACTCGACGGGGCGGCCCGGCAAGCTGGAAACGCGGATCAGCAAGCCATTGGTGACGGCGCGGGACCTCAGCCTCGCCTACTCGCCCGGCGTCGCCGAGCCGTGCCTGCACATCCAGCGCGACCCGGCGCTGGCCTACGACTACACGACCAAGGGCAACATGGTCGCCGTCATCTCCAACGGCACGGCGGTGCTGGGCCTCGGCAACCTGGGCGCGCTCGCCAGCAAGCCGGTGATGGAGGGCAAGGTCGCGCTGTTCAAGCGGTTCGCCGACCTGGACGGCATCGACCTCGAGGTCTCGACGGAGGACGTGGAGGAGTTCGTCAACTGCGTGCGCTTCCTGGGCGCGGGCTTCGGCGGCATCAACCTGGAGGACATCAAGGCGCCGGAGTGCTTCGTCATCGAGAGCCGGCTGCGCGAGCTGATGGACATCCCGGTGTTCCATGACGACCAGCACGGCACGGCCATCGTGGCGGCGGCCGGGCTGATCAACGCCTGCCACCTGACCGGGCGCAGCCTGTCGGACACGCGGCTCGTGGTGAACGGCGCAGGCGCCGCCGCCATCGCCTGCGTCGAACTCCTGAAGGCGATGGGCGTGCGTCCGGAGCATGTGACGCTGTGCGACACCAGGGGCGTCGTGTACCAGGGCCGCACCGCCGGCATGAACCAGTGGAAGTCGGGCCACGCGGTCGCCACCGAGGCGCGCACGCTCGCGGAGGCGGTGGCGGGCGCCGATGCGTTCTTCGGCCTGTCCGTCCGCGGCGCGCTCACGGCGGAGATGGTGCGCAGCATGGCGCCGCGCCCGATCATCTTCGCCATGGCCAACCCCGACCCGGAGATCACGCCGGAAGAGGCCCGCGCCGTGCGGGACGATGCGATCATCGCGACCGGGCGCAGCGACTACCCGAACCAGGTCAACAACGTGCTCGGCTTCCCCTACATCTTCCGCGGCGCGCTCGACGTGCGGGCCAGCACGATCAACGACGCGATGAAGGTCGCCGCCGCCGAGGCGCTGGCGGCGCTGGCGCGGGAGGACGTGCCGGACGAGGTGCACAAGGCGGCGGCCGGCGGCCCGCGGCTGTGCTGCGCCCCCCCCTACACCACCCCGACCGCCGGCCCCCCGCGGCGGATCCGCCGCGTGCCCCCCGCCGTGGCCCGCGCCGCGGTGGAGACCGGCGTGGCCCGGCGCCCGATGGCGGACCTCCGCAAGTACGCCCGCACGCTGTCCGGGCGGCTCGACCCCACCGCCAACGCGCTCGACGCCATCATGGAGCGGGTGCGGGCCAGCCCGAAGCGCGTGGTGTTCGCGGAGGGCGAGGAGGAGAAGGTCGTGCGCGCCGCCGTCGCCTTCCGCAACGCGGGCTACGGCACCCCCGTGCTGATCGGGCGGGAGGACCGGGTACGGCAGACGATGGCCGGGCTGGGGCTGGGGCTGGCGGACGGGATCGAGGTGCACAACGCCCGGCTGTCGCAGCACAACGCGGGCTACGTCGCGCTGCTGTACGAGCGGCTGCAGCGGCGGGGGGCGCTCGTCCGGGACTGCCAGCGCATGGTGAACCAGGACCGCAACGTGTTCGCGGCCTGCATGGTGGCGGCCGGCGACGCCGACGCGATGCTGACCGGGCTGACCCGCTCCGCCGCGGTGTGCCTGGACGACATCGGCCAGGTGATCGACACGGCGCCGGGCCGGATCAGCTTCGGGCTGACGCTGATGGTGGGCGGCGAGGGCGCCATCTTCATCGGCGACACGCTGCGCCATGAGCGTCCGTCCCCCGAGCAACTGGCCGACATCGCCGTGGGCAGCGCCGCCGCCGCCCGGCAGCTCGGCCATGAGCCGCGGGTGGCGCTGCTGTCGCACTCGACGTTCGGCAACCCGATGCACCGCACCGTGCACGGCATCCGGGAGGCGGTGTCGATCCTGGACGGGCGGGGGGTCGATTTCGAGTACGACGGGGACATGAGCCCGGACGTGGCGCTCGACCCGGCGATCCGCGCGCTGTACCCGTTCTGCCGGCTGACGGGGAACGCCAACGTGCTGGTGATGCCGGGCCTGCACTCGGCGCACATCACGTCGCGCCTGGCGCCGCGGCTCGGCCAGGCGAGCACCATCGGGCCGCTGCTGCTTGGCCTCGCGCGGCCGGCGCAGATCGTGCCGATGGGGGCGTCGGTCAGCCAGATCGTGGACCTGGCGGGGCTGGCCGCCTATCAGGCCATCGGCGCCCAGGCTATCAAGGGCGCGTGAACATCTGGTTGGGACGGAAGCGTTGGATCAAGCCCTGAACCCTGTGGCCGGCGAGGAGCCGGCGCAGGTCGCGCAACGGCTGAAGAGCATCTTCGCCGGGTCGATCGGCAACCTGATCGAGTGGTACGACTTCTACGTCTATAACTCGTTCGCGATCTACTTCGCCAAGTCGTTCAGCAGCAGCACCGATCCCACGGTGCAGTTCATCACCGCGTTCGGCATCTACGCCGTGGGCTTCGTGATCCGGCCCATCGGCGGCTTCATCCTCGGCTACTACGCCGACCGGAAGGGTCGGCGCGCGGCGCTCACCTTGTCGGTGCTGCTGATGTGCGCCGGCTCCGGCCTGATCGCGGTGCTGCCGACCTACGCGACCGCCGGCGTGCTGGCCCCGTTGCTGCTGCTGCTGGCCCGGCTGCTGCAAGGGCTGTCGCTGGGCGGCGAGTATGCGTCGTCCGCGACGTATCTCAGCGAGGTTGCCGGGTCCAAGCACCGGGGGTTCTACAGCTCCTTCCAGTACGTGACGCTGATCGGCGGCCAGGTGGTCGCGGCGCTGGTGCTGCTGGTCATGCAGCAGGCGTTCAGCGCGGCGGAGCTGGAAGCCTGGGCGTGGCGCATCCCGTTCGCCATCGGCGCGTTCGGCGCGCTGTATGGCCTGTACCTGCGCCGCAACCTGGCGGAAACCGCCGAATGGCAGCGGGCCAGCCGGGAGCCTCCGGCCAACCTGATCCGGGAACTGCTCAAGCATCCGAAGGAGCTGCTGCTGGTGTTCGGCCTGACCATGGGCGGCACCACGGCGTTCTACACCTTCAGCAGCTACATGCCGACCTACTTGTCCAACACGCTGAAGTTCCCGCGCGAGTGGGTGGCGGAGATCAGCTTCGTCACGCTGATCCTGTATGCCGCGATGCAGCCGGTGTTCGGCGCCATCAGCGACCGGATCGGGCGGCGCCCGGTGCTGATGTGGTTCGGCGTCATGGGCACGCTGTTCACCGTGCCGATCCTGACCGCGCTGGGGTCCGCGACGGGGTACGTGCAGGCGATGCTGCTGATCCTGGCGGCGCTGGTGATCGTGTCCGGCTACACGTCGATCAACGCCGTGGTGAAGGCGGAGCTGTTCCCCGCCGGGGTGCGGGCGCTGGGGGTCGGGCTGCCGTATGCGGTCGCGGCCTCGCTCTTCGGCGGCACGGCGCCGCTGATCGCGCTGCAGTTCAAGGCGGCCGGGCACGAGAGCTGGTTCTACTGGTACGTGACGGCGCTCACCTTCCTGTCGCTGCTGGTGTACGCGCTGATGCGGGACACCAAGGCGCAGACGCGGATGGAGCAGTAACGAGTACTGCTTGAAACGTCTGCGGCGCTTCGTCACGCAAGCGCGACCGCCCCTTGCAGACGAGGCGGCCCATGGGATTTTTTGTTGCAAAATCCTGATTAACGTTGCATGGTCGGATCGGCCCGTGCGGCGGCAGGTCCGAGGCTTTCCGGGAGATGGCTTGGATTGGCGTCTCGCGGATCGTCACGAAGCAAGTCCGCGGCGCGCTGGTCACGACGTTGACGGACTGAGAGCTTTCCCATGCACGACGCGGCAATCGGCCTGTTCATCCTGTCCTCGATCGTGAGCCTGTTCGGGGGCTACCTGCGCGACAGGTTCGTGTACACCGAAGAGCATCCGATCCCCGATGACCTGAAAACCGTGTGCAAGGTCCAGAGGCGCCTGTGCATCGGGTTCTTCGTCATGGCCGGCCTGGGATTGGTGTTCGCGATCAGCAATGCGCTTGCATTCGCGATCTTCCGCCTGAACGACGCGGAAGCGTTCTGGACGGCTGCCGCAGCCGGGGTATGGTCGGCCGCCGTGCTCGCTTTGTTCATGACGACGTTCCGCGGGATGCAGAAGGCGAGGACTCTGGTCGCAATGTAGCCGTTGCAACCGGGCGCAGACGACGCCCTGTCGGCTCCGCCCGGCCTGAAACAGTCTGTCCCGGCTAACCCACCGCCTCGACCTGACGCGCCGCCTCGATCCGGGCCACGCCCTCGGTCAGCATCTCGATCCGTCCGGTGATCTGGCCGCCGTCCTCGACCTGCAGGCGGCGGCAGCGGGCGGTGCCCAGCACGCGGCCGGTGCCGCGCACGATCAGGTTGCCGCGCGCCGTCAGCGTGCCGTCGATGGTGCCGGCGACCTCGGCGTCCTCGACCTCGACCTCGCCTTTGAACACTCCGCCCGGCGCGATCATCAGCTCGGCGGCGTGGATCATCGTGGCCTCGACGGTGCCCTCGACCACCAGCCGCTCGGCGTCCTGCACGACGCCCTGCAGGCTGATGCCGCGGCCCACCACCAGCGTGCGGCGTTCGCTGGGCTGGCCGGCGCGCACCGGCGGCCGGGCCTGCGCCTGCACCG
>CAXTTB010000277.1:0-5459 GCA_964246905.1 uncultured Acetobacteraceae bacterium
CCGACCCGGAGGCGGTCGTGACGCCCGGCATCTACGTGGACCGCGTGCTGCCGCTGCCCCCGGCACGGGCGGACGCGCCGAGGGAAGGAGCAGCGAGCCATGCCTGACGACAGGGCGGCGTCCGGGTCCTGGACGCGGACGGAGATGGCGGCCCGGCTGGCGCAGGACATCCCGGACGGCTGGCACGTCAACCTCGGCATCGGCATCCCGACGCTGGTCGCGGACGCCGTGCCGCCGGGGCGCGAGGTGGTGTTCCAAAGCGAGAACGGCCTGCTCGGCATGGGGCCTGCGCCGGCGCCGGGCGAGGCGGACCCCTGGCTGATCAACGCCGGCAAGCAGGCCTGCACCCTGCTGCCCGGCGGCAGCTACTTCCACCAGGCGGACAGCTTCGGCATGATCCGCGGCCGGCACCTGGACCTTTGCGTGCTGGGCGCGTTCGAGGCGGCGGGCAACGGCGACCTCGCCAACTGGGCCACGGGCGAAGCGGACCGCCTGCCGGCCGTGGGCGGGGCCATGGACCTCGCGGCGGGCGCCCGGCGGCTCTGGGTGCTGATGGAGCACACCACCCGGGAGGGCCGGCCCAAGGTCGTGGAGCGGTGCCGCTACCCGCTCACGGCCGTGGGCGCCGTCGCCCGCGTCTATACCAACCTCGCCGTGCTGGAGGTCGTGCCCGGGGGCGGCTTCCGGGTGCTGGACACGGCCCCGGGCGTCACGCACGAGGCGCTGCAGGCGCAGACGGGGGCGCCCTTGCTTCGAAAGTCCTGACCCGTTGAGGCATTTCCCCCCTTGTAGGGTGGGAAAGCGTCAGCGCCTCCCACCAACGGCCAGCGCCGCCCTGTGGCGGATGGCGCTGCGCTGATCCGCCCTGCACCGCTGCTTCGGAAGCGCGCATCACACCTGCGTCGCGAGCGGGCGCACCACCAGCTCGTTCACGTCCACGTCCTTCGGCTGCTCGATGGCATACAGGATCGCGCGGCCGATGGCGTCGGAGCCGATGGCCATCTTGCGGTAGCCCTCCATGCGCTCCCGCGCCGTCGGGTCGCTGATGGTGTTGGCCAGCTCCGACGTGACGACGCCGGGGTAGATGCAGGTGCAGCGGACCTTGGCGCTTTCTTTACGCAAGCCCTCCGAGATCGCCCGCACCGCGAACTTGGTCGCGGCATACACGGCGGCCGTCGGCTGCACGACGAAGCCGCCGACCGAGGACAGGTTGACGATGTGGCCGTGGCCGCGCGCCTCCATGCCCGGCAGCACGGCGGCGATGCCGTGCAGCACGCCGCGGATGTTCACGTCGATCATCCAGTTCCACTCGTCGATCTTCAGCTCGGTCAGCGGCGAGAGCGGCATCACCCCGGCGTTGTTCACCAGCACGTCGATGGCGCCGAACTCGGCCTCGGCGAAGGCCGCGAACGCCTGCACGTCGTCGAGCCGCCGCACGTCGAGCGCCCGGGTGCGGACCTGGCCGCCGGCGGCCTCGATCTCCCCGGCGATGCCTTGCAGCTTCTCGACGCGCCGCGCGCCGAGCACGACGCGGGCGCCGGCCGCGGCCAGCACGCGGGCCGTGCCCTCGCCGATGCCGCTCGACGCGCCGGTGATGAGCACGACCTTGTTGTCCAACGATGCCATGGGGTTTTCCTCTTCATAAGGGTGGCGGACCGGCTTGCGCGGCCCGGCGCCACCGGAGATAAGCCCGGCCCGTCATGCGGATCAGATGCGATGGTTGGGATGCGGCGTTGAGCCGGATGGGATGATGCGGCGCGGCGACCTGGACGACTTGGCGGCCTTCGCGGTCGTCGCCCGGCGGCTCAGCTTCACCGCCGCCGCGGCCGAGCTTCGGCTGTCCACCTCGGCGCTGAGCCACGCGGTCAAGGGGCTGGAAACGCGCTTGGGCATCCGCCTGCTGCAGCGCAACAGCCGCAGCGTGTCGGTCACGGAGGCCGGCGAGCAACTCCTGGCGACGCTCGGCCCGGCGCTCGGCGACATCGGGGCTGCGCTCGCCGAGCTGGGCCGCACGCGGGGCCTGGTGTCCGGCACGGTCCGCATCACCGCCACCCGCCATGCCTTCGACACCGTGATCCGCCCGGTCCTGCCCGGCTTCTGCGCGGAGCATCCGGGGGCCGGCGTGGAGGTGCTGATCGACCACGGCCTGCGCGACATCGTGGCCGGGCGGCTGGATGCAGGCATCCGGGTGGGCGAGAAGGTTGAGCGGGACATGGTGGCGGTGAGCGTCGGGCCGGAGATGCGGATGGCGGTGGTCGCCTCGCCCGCCTACCTCGCCGCCCATCCGCCGCCGCTCGTGCCGCAGGACCTGGCGCGGCACCGCTGCATCAACCAGCGCATGGCGTCCGGCGCCATCTACGCCTGGGAGTTCGAGAAGGACGGCCGGGCGCTGGAGGTGAAGGTGGACGGCCCGCTCACCTTCAACGAGCCTGGGCTGCTGCTCGATGCCGCGCTGGACGGGCTGGGCATCGCCGATGTGTTCGAGGAGCAGGCGGCGGCGGCCATCGCCGCGGGGCGGCTGGTCCGCCTTCTGGAGGATTGGACGCCGGCCTTCCCAGGCTACTTCCTGTATTACCCGTCACGCCGGCAAGTGCCGCCGGCGCTGGGCGCCCTGGTGGCGGCGCTGCGCCGGCGCCGGAGAGCACGGGCGCCGTGAGCGCGCCGGGCGCTGCCTGCCTGGCCCCAGCAGCGATGATTTGCATATTGGAATGGTATTGTCCGTTTATGCGTGCATGGTGATGATGCCGCCCAAGGCGGTGGCCAACACCCGGGAGCACGCAGCAATGGCAAAGAAAAAGGACCGGGCATTCTTCGTCTGCCCACGCTGGAGCGAGGTCGCGCCCCCGTCCCAGGGTGGAGCATCAGGCACGCCGCGCGGCCATGGGAAGATCTTCGCCGAGATCGCGGCCGGGCGGCCCGTCGCCCACTCGACGCTCCGCAAGGCGTTGCTGGCCGCGCGCCAGGCGTCCGGGTCGATGTTCGACGTCGGCGCCTTCATCGTGGACCAGCGCACCCTCCGCTGACGCTGGCCTGAACGCGGCCACGGCGGCGCTCCAGGCGGGCCGCGACGCTGGCTCCCAACCAATGTCCGCAAACATGGCCTTGGTCGTTGCAACACGCGGTGATAGCGTCAGGCCGGTCGGTCGGGAGCAGTTCGGCTTGAGCACGGAACCAGCGCCTGCTGCGGCGGGCGAAGCGGCCACCCTCCCGGCGCTGGCCATGCGCCTGGCCCCCGGCGACATCGTTGACCCCGCCCGGTTCGATGACGCCCGGCGGCAGCAGGCGTCGGTGATCGCGGCCGGCGTATCGGCCAGCGACAGCAACGCCGTCGCCACCTTCGGGGCCGGGCCGCAGCGCAAGCTGTCAGGGTTCCTCGACCAGTTGCTGGCGGGGACGAAGGCCGACGAGGTCGGCGTCGCCGGCGCGCTGGTGACGGAGCTGGCGACGCAGATCAAGGCGCTCGACTTGCCGGGGATCAAGCGCGAGGCGGAGGGCGCGCCCGGGCTGCTGGCGCGGCTGCCGGTCCTCGGCAAGTACTACTCGGCGTTCCGGCGCTTCCGGGCGATGCACACGGCCGTCACGACGCACCTGGCCACCATCGAGCAGCGGGCCGAGACGCATCTCGGCAAGCTCAAGGCGGCCAACGCCGGGATGGACCGCCTGCTCGACGCGACGGAGGCGAACCTGCGCGAGATCGAGACCTGGGTCGCGGGCGGCCAGCAGGCGCTGCTGCGGATGCGCGCCCAGTTCGAGGCGGAGCGGGCGGCCATGGCCGACACACGCGACCTCGTGCGGGTGGCGAAGCTGCGCGACATGGCCGAGCAGATCGACGCCTTCGAGACGCGGCTGGTGCGGATGCACGTCGCGTTCACCCGCGGCGTCCTCTCGATCCCGCAGATCCGCACGGCGCAGCAGGCGGGGCGCATCGAGATCCAGAACACGCTGGACACGATCCTGTTCGACCTGCCGGACCTGAAGGCGGCCATCGTGCGGGTGGCGGCGCTGCACCAGATCACCCAGGCCAGCGAGGCGACGGCAGCCCGGCGAAGGATCGCCCGCGAGCTGCAGTCGGTCGGCGTCGATGCGCTCGACCGGGCCTACACGCAGGCCAAGCGGACGCAGGGCGACATGGCGGGCGACGTGCAGGTGCTGGCGCAGGTGGCGGACAAGATGCTGGCGACCGTCGGCAAGGGCTTGCAGATCGACCGGGAGAACCGGGCGAAGCGGGCGCAGGCGGTCGAGCAGTTGGGCGAGGTCCGCACGCGGCTGATGGACGGGCTGCGCGCCCATGCCGAAGAGGCGATGAGGGGATAGGCGATGCGGTTCCGGATCGAGACCTTCCTCAACCAGTACCTGGCGCCGGGCGCCACGCGGGCGGACGCGGTGTTCAGCGTCGGCGCGGAGGAGGCCGCGGCGGGCGCTGCGGGCCAGGCGCCGCGGCTGGTCGGGCTGATCGCCGACAAGTCGGGCAGCATGTCCGGCGACAAGATGGACGCGCTCAAGCACGCGCTTCGTGTCGCGGTCGATCAGATGGACGCCGGCGTCGAGGCGTTCGTGGTCGCCTTCGCGGCCCGTGCGGCGCTGATCCTGCCGCGGACGCGCATGGACGAGGCCGGGCGCCGGGCCGCGCACGCGGCGATCCAGCGGCTGGAAGCCTCGGGCGGCACGCTGATGTCGGCGGCGCTGCTGATGGCGCAGGCGGAGTTCCGGCAGGTGCCGGGCGCGCTGTGCCAGGCGATCATGCTGACGGACGGGCAGAACGACGCCTCCGACGAGAAGCCGCTCGACGCGGCGCTCCGGGACTGCGAGGGCGTGTTCCAGGCGGACTGCCGCGGCGTCGGCACCGACTGGTCGCCGGCGCAGCTTCGGGCGATTGCCGACCGCCTGCTGGGCACCACGGCGCTCGTGGCGCGGCCAGAGGGGCTGGCGGAAGACTTCCGGGCGACGATGGAGGCCGCGATGTCCAAGTCGGTCGCCGGCGTGCGGCTGCGGCTGTGGATGCCGAAGAACGCCCGGCTGGTCGCGGTGAAGCAGGCGTTCCCGACCGAGATCGACCTGATGGGCAAGCTGGTGCCGGTGGATCAGCGCGCGGTCGATGTGCCATTGGGCGCCTGGGGCGCCGGCACGCAGGACTACTTCGCGGCCTTCGAGCTGACGCCGCTCGGCGTCGGCGAGCAGATGCTGGTGTGCCGGCCCAGCATCGCCTGGCGTGACCCGGCGATAGGCGAGCAGTCGGTGCCGGGCGGCAACGTGACGGTGACGTGGACGGCCGACGCCGGGCTGTCGGCCCGGATCGACGCGCAGGTGGCGCACTACACCGGGCAGGGCGAGAAGGCGCGGGCGATCCAGGACGGGCTTGAGGCGCTGGACCGGCACGACGACGCAGCGGCGACCCTGCATCTGGGCCGGGCGCTGGCGCTGGCCGACACCGCCCTGCTGCTGGTCGGTTCGGCGATGTT
>CAXTTB010000278.1:0-5429 GCA_964246905.1 uncultured Acetobacteraceae bacterium
CACCACCACCACCTCCGCCCGCGGCACGGAAAACCCGGCCACCGACACGATCCCGTCCACCGCCGGCATGGAGGGGAACGCCTTGTTCTGCGCCCCGAACATGCCGCGCGCCGAGTACTCCAGCACGAAGGACAGCCCCAGCGTGCTGATGAGCGGCGCCAGCGACCGCCCCCGGCGGAACGGGCGGTAGGCGATGCGCTCCGCCAGCACGGCGACCCCGGCGGAGACGGCGATGCACACGGCCGTCGCGACGACGAAGCTGAGCGCCGGGTCAGGCGCGAGGATGCCGGCGCGGTTGCAGGCGAGCAAGGAGAAGCACGCCGCGTAGGCGCCGAACATGAACACGTCGCCATGGGCGAAGTTCACCATGCGCAGGATGCCGTACACCATGGTGTAGCCGAGCGCGATCAGCGCATAGATCGCCCCGATGGTCAGCCCGAAGGCGAGGAAGGAGAACCACTCCGCCCGGCCGTAGCGCGGGTGCAGCAGCCCGGCGACGAACCCGGTTCCCACCACCGCCACGACCGCGATGCGCAGCGCGAGCAGGAACCAGTCCACGGGGGTCGCGCGGCGCAGCCAGTCCTGGATCATGGCGCCGCGCCCTACGGAAACACTTTCTTCGGGTTGACGCCCAGCTTGAAGGTGGTGGGGTCGCCGCCCGCATACTCGAACACGGCGAAGTGGGAGGAGCCGCAGTCGCCGTACTTGTCGCAGGTCAGCCTGCCGGTGATGCCGTCCAGGTCCTTGGTCTGCATCAGCGCGTCGCGCAGCGCCTTGCGGCCGATGAAGGTGTCGCCGCCGGCGTCGGTCCTGGCTACCTTCTCGATGGCGGTCATCATCGCCAGCGCCGCGTCGTAGCCGTTGCCGTGGAAGCCGGCGATGGGGTCCTCGCCGAACTTCTCCTTGTACTTCGCCAGGAAATCGCCGTAGCGCGCGCCCATCAGCTTCGGGTCGTTGTCCACGCCGGTCAGGCGGTAGCCGACCGCGTCGTCGCCGGCCGCCTCCAGGAAGGCGGGCGCCAGCACGGAGTCCGTGCCGAGCAAGGGGGTCTTGGCGAGCGCCGGCACCTCCTTGACCTGCCGCACCAGATAGGCGGACGTGCCGGTGAAGACCGGCGCGAAGATCAGCTCGGGCTTCGTGGTGCCGATCCGGGTCAGCACGGGGCGCAGGTCGGTATCGGAGGGGGATACCGCCTCCGCGGCGGTGATGGCGCCCCCGGCGGCCTTGAACTGCTTGGCGAAGGCGTTGGCCAGCTCCTCGGCATACAGGCTGCCGTCGTGCAGCGTCGCGACCTTCGTCGCGTGGACGCTCTGCGCGTACTGGACCGCGGCGGCAGCGCCGTTGATGTCGTTGTACACGAACCGCACGATGCCCTGAAGGCCCACGGGCCGGTCGGGCGCGGTCAGCGCGGGCGCCGTGGCGCTCGTCACCGCCTGCGGCATCCCGGCGTTCCACAGGATGGGCGCGCCGCCGCGGGATTCGGAGGAGCAAGCCGTGCCGATCACGCCCACGACCTGCTTGTTGGACGCGAGCCGGGTGGCGCCGGTCTGGCCGCCCTCCACGCTGCACTGGCCGTCCTCCGGCAGGTACTTGATGGGATGGCCGGCCAGCTTGTTGCCATGGTCGTCAAAGGCGATCTCCGCCCCGCGGGACGCATCGACGCCGAGCGAAAGGTCCGGACCCGACAGCACCAGCAGCGCGCCGATCAGGATGGGCTGGCCGCGGGCGACCTTGACCACGCCCACCTCGTCCGTCACCGGCCCGAGCGTTTCCGCTTGCGCGGCACCGCTGATGGTCGCAGCGGCCAGGCCAATCGCGGCGAACCCACGCAGGACGGCGCGTCGAGGATCAATCGTCATCTCGTGACAACTCCCGGTGGGAACCCGGCGCGGGTCCGATGCCGGACGCGCAAGGCTTGTGCCAAGCCTTGCAAAGCTTGTGCCAAGAAGGGCAAGCCCTGCGCCCGGCGGCGCTACTCCTCCGCCAGGTTCTCCCGCAGCGTGCGCCCCTTGTACTCCGTGCGGAACCGCCCGCGGCGCTGCAGCTCCGGCACCAGCAGGTCCACGATGGCGAGGAGGTCGCCCGGCAGCGACACGATGTGCCCCAGCATGAAGCCGCCGCGGCTGCCCGTCGCCTCGAACGCCTCCTCCAGGTGGTCGGCGAGCTGGGCCGGGGTGCCGGCGATGGTGGTGTCCCAGGCGGTGGCGTTGCGGAGGCCGTGATGGAAGAACTCGTCCCGGGTGATCTCCGTGTCCGGGCCGAGCCGCAATGACAACTCGTGCACGAAGCCGACCGGCGAAGCGTTGGCGGCCACGATCTCCGCATGGAGCTGACGCAGGGTGAAGCGGGCCGGCAGGGTCGAGAAGTCGTAGGCCGCGTTGTAGGAAAGATAGGCTCCGACCGCCTCCGCCGGCACGGCGGTGAGCAGGCGGTCGCGCTGCGCCTGGGCTTCCCGCCCGGTTTCCGCCACCACGATGGGCGTCTGCCACAGGATGCCGACCGCGGACGGGTCGCGGCCCAGCGCGAGGAGGGCCTCGTCCAGGGCGGCGCGCTGCTTCACCTGGGAGGCGAGCGGCATGTCGGCGCCGAACACGTGGTCCGCGACGTAGGCGGAGGCGCGCACCCCGCGGGGCGAGCCGCCGGCCTGGATCAGCACCGGGCGGCCCTGGGGCGAGGGCGGCGTGTTGAGCGGCCCCTCGACCTTGAAGAAGCGGCCCGCGTGCGACACGCCGTGCACCTTCGCGGGGTCGCCGACGCGCCCGGTGGCGTGGTCCCACAGCATCGCGTCCGGCTCCGCGCTGTCCCACAGCTTGCGGCACACATCGACGAACTCCTCCATGCGGTCGTAGCGGCTGCCGTGCTCCATCAGCTCGTCCATGCCGAAGTTCGCGGCGTCGGCAGGCCGGGTGGAGGTGACGAGGTTCATCGCGATCCGCCCGCCGGTCACGTGGTCCAGCGAGTTCATCAGCCGGGCCGTGTAGTAGGGGTGCATGAAGGTGGAGGAGTAGGTCAGCCCGTAGCCGACGTGCCGCGTGACCCGGGACATCGCGACCATGATCGGGTTCAGGTCCTGGCGCGGCCAGTTCATGCCCCACTCGATGGCGGCGTCGCGCGAGCCGCGCCAGGTGTCCGGCACGCCGGTGCCGTCGCCGGAGAAGATCATGTCGAGGCAGCCACGCTCGGCGATGCGGGCCATGTCCTCGAACATCGCGACGTCCGGGAAGGTGCGGCCCGGCCAGGCGCCCGGCATCCGCCACCGCCCGCCCATGTGGGTGTAGGAGAAGTCGAAGCCGAGGTGCATCCGCGGCTTCATGCCCGCAGGTTCCCGCGCAATGTCCGGCCCGCGTACTCCGTCCGGAACACGCCGCGCTTCTGCAGCAGCGGCACCACGGCGCGGCCGAACTGCTCGAACATGCCGGGGAAGGTGGTGGGCGTGAGCACGAAGCCGTCGCAGGCGCGGTCCTCGAACAGGTCGGTGAGCTGGTCGGCGATCATCTCCGGCGTGCCCACCAGTTGCGGGCACAGCTCGCTGGTGCCGAAGCGGCGCGCGGCCTCGCCGAGCGTCAGGCCCTCGGCCTCTGTCCCTTGCAGGATCACGTCGAACGACCCGCGCGAGCCTTCCTCGACCGTGATGTCGGCGAGCGGCTGGTCAGGGTCGAAGCGCGACAGGTCGATGCCGATGTGGCCGGACATGGTGGCGAGGCCGAGCTGCGTGTCCACCAGGCTGTTGACGTATTCGGCACGCTCGCGGGCAATGGCCTCGGTCTCGCCGATCACCACGTCGATGGAGGGCAGCACCACGCACTCCTCCGGCGCGCGCCCGCGTGCGGCCATGCGGCGCTTGAAGTCGCCGTAGAACGCCTGCATGTCGGCCTTCTGGTGCTGCAGCGTGAAGATCACCTCGCCCCAGCGGGCGCCGAAGTCCCGCCCGCGGTCGGAGCTGCCGGCCTGCATGATGACGGGCCGGCCCTGCGGGCTGCGCGGCGTGGTGAGCGGGCCGCGGCTGCGGACCCATTTGCCGGCGTAGTCGGCGTAGTGGATCTTGGCCGGGTCGGCGAAGGCGCCGGAGGCCTTGTCGAGCAGCAGCGCGCCGTCCTCCCAACTGTCCCACAGGGCGCAGCAGGCTTCCAGCACCTCGTCTGCCCGGTCATAGCGTTGCGAGCGGCCCGGCATCTCGTCCAGCCCGAAGTTGCGCGCTTCCAGCGTGCTGGTGGAGGCCACCACGTTCCACGCCGCGCGCCCGCCGCTCAGGTGGTCGAGGCTGCCCAGCATCCGGGCGATCTGGTACGGGTGGTTGAAGGTGGAGGAGTAGGTCAGCCCCAGCCCGATATGCTCCGTCACCCGCGCCATCATCGGCAGCACGACGGCCGGGTCCAGCAGGCACACCTGGCCGCCGCGCCCGGCCATCGTGTCGAACGTGCCGCCGTACAGGTCATAGATGCCCAGGATGTCGGCGAAGAACAGCCCGTCGAACCGGCCCGCCTCCAGCACGCGGGCGATATGCTCGTAGCGGCGGGGGCTGAGCAGGTCGTCCACGGCGGACTCCGGGTGCCGCCAGGCGCCGTGGTGATGGCAGGTCGGTCCCGTCATCAGGAACGCGATGAGGTGCATCTGCCGCCGACCCTGCATGTCCCGCCGCCCCCTGCCGCGCTGTCCGCGATGTCCGAGTATCGGGATTGGCATAGCAAGATCGGGGCCGGGGTGCCGCACGGCGCCCACGGACTTGGCGAGGCCTGATCGGGTCTCGCGCAGGCCACTCCGCTTCATGGCGACGGCAACTTGCATAGCCTATGCCGTGCACGGCTTCGCCCCGGCATCCGTCATCTGGACGAGCAGCCGGCCCGCCCAGGCCGGTCCAGCCCGAGGTGCCCGCGCAGCGTCGCGCCCGCGTAGTCGCGCCGGAACAGGCCGCGCGCCTGCAGGATCGGCACGACCTGATCGACGAAGTCGGTGAACGCCTCCGGGGAATACGTCGGCAAGCCTGCAGGAGCACCGGACGTCCTGCGGCCAGCGTCCGATGTCCAGCGGCCCGCGCACCTCGAAGCACGCGCCCTTGTGGTCCAGCGGGCGGACCTTCGCTGGGTCGATGCACTTTCCGGCGTCCCGGTCGATGACGACGGCATCGTCCTCCCAGCAAGTCCCACAGGCCGCGCACGACATCGACGAACTCCTCCACGACCTGGTACCGCTGGCCGTGCAGCGGGTGCTGGCGGCCGAAGTTGCCGGCCGTGTCCGGGCTGGACGACGTGACCGCGTTCCACGCCGCGCGCCCGGCGCTCAGGTGGTCGAGCGACGCGAAGGCGCGGGCGACGGTGAACGGCTCGTTGTAGGTGGTGGACGCGGTGGCGCCGAGGCCGACATGCGTCGTGGTGGCGGGCCGCGCCGGGCGCATGGGGGTCGGCGCCAGCCGGGGGGGGGCCGGCCGGTGG
>CAXTTB010000279.1:0-5339 GCA_964246905.1 uncultured Acetobacteraceae bacterium
CGTGCGGTTCGGCGATGATGGCGGCCTCGGCGACGTCCGGGTGGGCAACGGCGATATTCTCGAGCTGGATGGAGCTGATCCACTCGCCGCCGGACTTCACGATGTCCTTGGTGCGGTCGGTGATCTCCATGACGCCGTGCGGGTCGATGGTGGCGACGTCGCCGGTGGCGAACCAGCCCTCCGCGTCGGCCGCGTCCTCGCCGGCGTTGAAGTAGCGCTGCACCACCCAGGGGCCGCGCACCATCAGGTTGCCGTAGGTCTGGCCGTCCCACGGCAGCTCCGCCCCGGTGTCGTCCACGATCTTCATGTCGAGGCCCGGCACCGCGCGGCCCTGCTTGTAGCGCATGGTCTGGGCGTCACCGGGCGACAGGGCCGCGAAGCCCGGCTTCGGGCTGTTGTAGGCGCCGAGCGGGCTGGTCTCCGTCATACCCCAGGCATGGTCCACCTGCACTCCGTAGTCCTGGGCAAAGGTGTCGATCAGCATGGGCGGGCAGGCCGACCCGCCGCAGACCAGCCGCTGCAGGGTGTCGAGCCTGCCGCCGGTCGTGCGGAGGTGCTGCAGCAGGCCCATCCACACCGTCGGCACCCCGGCCGACATCGTGACGCGCTCCCCGTTCATCAGCGACTGCATGCTGGCGCCGTCCAAATGGCGTCCTGGCATGACGAGGCTGGCGCCCACCATCGGCGCGGCGTAAGGCATCCCCCAGGCGTTGACGTGGAACATCGGCACCACCGGCAGCACGCGGTCGGTGCTGCGCAGGCCCATCACGTCCGGCAGGTTGACCGCGTAGGCATGGATGACCGTGCTGCGATGGCTGTACAGCACGCCCTTGGGCCGCCCCGTGGTGCCGGAGGTGTAGCACAGCGCGCTGGCCTCCTCCTCCCCGAGGCGCGGCCAGGCGAAGTCGTCGTCCGCGTCGGCCAGCAGCGTCTCGTAGCACAGGAGCTGCTGGCCCGGCGCCAGCGCCACCTCCGGCATCTCCGCCGGGTCCGCCATGATGACGAAGGCGCGCACCCCCGGGACGTGGGGGGCGATGGCGGCGAGCAGCGGGACGAAGCTGGTCTCGGCGAACACGAGGCCGCTGCCGGCGTCGTTCAGGATGAAGGCCACATCGTCGGGCGAAAGCCGCGGGTTCACCGTGTGGACCACGGACCCCATGCCGGACACCGCGTAGTACAACTCCAGGTGCCGGAACCCGTTCCAGGCCAGCGTCGCCACCCGGTCCGCCGGCTGCACGCCGAGGCGCAGCAGCGCCCGGGCCAGCGTGCGGGCGCGCCGCTCGATGCCCTCGTAGTTGGTGCGGTGGATCGCGCCCTCCGTGGTGCGGGACACGACCTCCGCCTCCGCATGGTGGCGGGCGGCATGGGTGAGGATGGAGGAGATCAGCAGCGGCCGCGATTGCATCAGTCCGAGCATGGGGCGTGTCCTGGCTATGAGGCCGTCTGGTGCGGCGATGCCCCAAGATGGCCGGGTCGGGCCGCGGTGTCACGAAGCCTGTTGCGGCCCGGCATGGCTGGCGCCCAAACGTCAAGGTCGGTTGAACAAACGCGGGCCGATCCAGTGTTGATCCGTAACGATTGGGCGCGGTAGAACCGGGAGGTTGTCAGGGATGACTTGATGCTGAAGCACAAATTCTCGCTGGTCGCCTGCGCGCGTTGGGAGGAAGACGACATCCTGGAATGGCTGGACTACCACCAGGCCATCGGCATCGACCACGTGTACCTGTATTCGAACGACGACGACGCATCCACGCTCCGGGACGCCATCGGCCCGCACCTGGAGAGTCCCCGGCCGTTCGTCACCTACCGCCACTGCCACCCGGACGACAGCCGCCAGGTGCACATGTACCTGCACTTCCTGGCAGATCATCGGCACGAGACCGAGTGGCTGTGCTTCCTCGACATCGACGAGTTCCTGGTCATCAAGGGACACAACGACCTGCCGCGCTTCATGGCGCCTTTGGAGGCGCAGTTCGACGCGGTGTATTTCAACTGGGTCTTCTACGGCGCGGCCGGGCGCCGAACGCGCCAGCCGGGCAGCGTGCTGACCGGCCTGGCCCGGCGGAACCGCCGCATGGATTTCCACACCAAGAACCTGATCCGGTCGCGCTTCGCCGATCCGGACTGGATGCGGCCCAAGTTCGACGCGGGCGCCCTCGCGTTCTGGCATTTCTGGGACGATTACGGCTTCCCCGGCCTGCGCGTCTGCGACGTGCTCGGCGTGCCCCTGCTGCGCTACACCGACCAGTGGCCGGCGCAGGCACAGGCGCTGGTCAACCGCCTGGGCTTCCAGGACCGGGCGCTGGCGACGGCCTACGTGGCGCATTTCCAGTTCAAGTCCGAGGCGGACTTCAAGCGCCGGGCCGCCCGCGGCGGCAACGCCGGCCAGCAGGCTTGGCTGAAGTTCTTCGAGGACGGCGGACACCCGGCGCTGCTGGCCGAGAACGACGCGGTGGCGGACCCCTACCTCCGGGACTTCTGGCAAGCCCGGCAGCCGCGGCGGGGCTGAGCGCGGGTGGTCCAGGCGACGTGGACCTGCGAGGGGGATAAAACCAATGCCTTGATGTCCGCCGGGGATCGTAGTCTGGTCCGGCAGAGCCTTCGCACCAGCCGGACGGAGGATGGCGGCCAGGCGGGAAGGATCAACGGCATGTTCTCGCTGCAGGAATTGGAGGCGGCCCGCGACCAGGTGCATGAGGCGTTCCCCGGCACGCCCCAGTATGCCTGGCCGCTCTTGGCCGAGCGCGTCGGCGCCGAAATCTGGGTCAAGCACGAGAATCACACGCCCACCGGCGCCTTCAAGGTCCGGGGCGGCCTGATCCACGTCGCGCGCCTGGCCCGGGACGGCACGGCACCGAACGGCCTCATCTCCGCCACGCGCGGCAACCACGGCCAGTCGCTCGCCTATGCCGGGCGCCGGTTCGGCGTTCCCGTCACCATCGTCGTGCCCCACGGCAACAGCACGGAGAAGAACGCCGCCATGCAGGCCCTTGGGGCGCGGCTGATCGAGCACGGCGCCGATTTCGACGCGGCCCGGCTCCATGCCATGCGCCTGGCCGACATGCAGGGCCTGCGGTTCGCGCCGTCGTTCCATCCCGACCTCGTGCTGGGCGTCGCGACGTGGGCGTTGGAGCTGTTCCGGGCGGCGCCCCCGCTCGACGCGCTGTATGTGCCCATCGGCCTTGGGTCCGGCATCTGCGGCGCGATCCGCGCCCGTGACCTGCTGGGGCTGGATACGGAGATCGTGGGCGTGCAGAGCGCGCACGCCCCGGCCTACGCCCGGTCGCTCGCGGAGGGCCGCGCCGTCCACCTGGACCGCGCGGACACGCTGGCGGACGGCCTCGCGGTCCGCATCCCCGACCCGGACGCCCTGGCTATCATCAAGGACGGCGTGGCCCGGATCGTGACGGTGACGGATGACGAGGTGGCCGGGGCGGTCCGCGCCTACTGGACCGACACGCACAACCTGGCCGAGGGCGCCGGCGCCGCGCCGCTTGCGGCCTTGGTCAAGGAACGCAGCATCCAGGCAGCGCGGCGGGTTGGGGTCGTCCTGTGCGGCGGCAACATCGACTTGGCATTGTTCCAGAGATGGGTGCTGCCCCAACCGGAGCGTCAGCTCCATCTTGCCCGGAAGGTGCTGAGTGACCAGGCGGACGTGCTGCAAGCCCTGGCAGACTATGACCGCCAGCCCCCAGGCAGCGCAGACCCGTGAGTTGAAGCCAACCGCGGCCTGGCCTACCGTGCCGTTCGGCAGCAGAAAGGCGCAGCATGTCCGGCTTTGCCAGCACCAAGGATCTCGCCGACAAGACCGTCAGCTTCGAGGAGCTGGCGCCGGGCCTGTACGGCTACACGGCGGAGGGCGACCCGAACAGCGGCGTGGTGGTGGGCGACGACGGCGTGCTGGTGGTGGACGCGCAGGCGACGCCGCTGATGGCCCAGGACGTGCTCGCCCGCATCCGCGGCGTGACCGACAAGCCGGTCCGCCACGTCGTGCTGTCCCACTACCACGCCGTCCGCGTGCTGGGCGCCAGCGCCTACAAGGGGGCGGAGGTCATCGCCTCCGACGCGACCCGCGCCATGATCGCGGAGCGCGGCCAGCAGGACGCCGACAGCGAGATCGGGCGCTTCCCCCGGCTGTTCCGCGGGCGGGACCGCATCCCCGGCCTGACCTGGCCGACGCTCACCTTCCACAAGCGCATGACGCTGCACCTGGGCAGCCGCGAGGTGCAGGTCATCCACGTCGGGCGCAGCCACACCGCCGGCGACACGGTGGTCTGGCTGCCGAAGGAGCGGGTGCTGTTCAGCGGCGACGTCGTGGAGTTCGGCGCCACCCCCTATTGCGGCGACGCCCATTTCGCCGACTGGCCCGGCACGCTCGCCGCCGTGGAGGCCCTGGGGGCGGAGGCGCTGGTGCCCGGGCGCGGCCGGGCCTTGAGGAACGCCGCCGAGTGCCGGGAGGCCATCGAGGGCACCCGCGCCTTCACGTCCGACCTGTTCGCGGTCGTGCGGCGTGCCGCTGCCGGCGGCGCCGGGCTGAAAGAGGTTTACGACCAGGCGATGGCGGAGATGCGGCCCCAGTACGGGCATTGGGTGATCTTCGACCACTGCATGCCGTTCAACGTCGCCCGCGCGCATGACGAGGCGCGGGGCCTCGACCATCCCCGCATCTGGACCGCCGAGCGCGACGTGGAGATGTGGCGGGCGCTGGAGCGGGGCGCCGCCGCCTCGCCGGGGACGCCCTGATGCCGTACGACGCCCCGCGCTACGCCGCGGCCCCGCCCCCGTCCGGCACGGCGCACCACCCGGTCGTGATCGTGGGCGGCGGGCTGGTCGGGCTGACGCTGGCGCTGTACCTGGCCCGGCGTGGCACGCCCGTGGTGGTGCTGGACGACGACGACACGGTGAGCACCGGGTCGCGGGCGATCTGCTTCGCCAAGCGCACGCTGGAGATCTTCGGGCGGCTGGGTCTAGGTCCCCGCATGTTGGAGAAGGGCATCACCTGGAACATCGGCCGGGTGTTCTTCGGCGAGCGCCAGTTGTTCGACTTCGACCTGCTGCCGGAGGACGGGCACGAGTACCCGGCCTTCGTCAACCTGCAGCAATATTACGCCGAGGAATGGCTGATCGAGGCGTGCGGGGCCACCGGCCTCGTGGACCTGCGCTGGCGGCACGCGGTGGCCGGGGTGGAGAGCCGGGCGGACGGCGCAACCGTCACGGTGGAGACGCCGGGCGGGTCCTACGCGCTCACCACGGATTGGCTGGTCGCCGCCGACGGCGCGCGCAGCGTCGTGCGGCGGGCGCGGGGGGGGCGCAGGAGGGGGCGGAGCGGGGGCTCCACC
>CAXTTB010000280.1:0-1837 GCA_964246905.1 uncultured Acetobacteraceae bacterium
GGGGCCGCGCGTCCGGCGGCGTGGACGGAGGCTGGGTTGCCCACGAGGTCGAGCGCCGCCAGGACCGCCGCCCGCGCCTCCGGACGCAGCGGCTCGGTCGCGTTGGCGTCGAGGTAGGCCATCACTCGGCCGCGGTGGACCGGCTCATGGCGGAGACCCGGGCCTCCAGCGCCAGCAGCTCGGCCCGCAGCGACTCCAGGTTGCGGACCAGGGGATCGAGCGTCTCCTCGCACGGCGTGCCGTAGGCCACGAAGATCGGCGTGGGGCTGGCCGGGCGCGGGACGGCCCGCTTCACCGGGTCGCGCTCGACCGGGCGGGCCGGGATGCCGACCACGGTGACGCCGGCGCCCACCGGCTGCACTACGACGGCGTTGGCGCCGACCCGCGCGCCGTCACCGATCAGGATGTCGCCCAGGATCTTCGCCCCGGCGCCCACGATCACGTTGTTGCCGAGCGTCGGGTGCCGCTTGCCCCGCTCGCTGCTGGTGCCGCCGAGCGTGACGCCATGATATAGGTACACGTCATCGCCGACCACCGCCGTCTCGCCGATCACGACGCCCATGCCGTGGTCGATGATCAGCCGCCGTCCGATGCGCGCGGCGGGGTGGATCTCGATGCCCGTCAGGAACCGCCCGAGATGGGCGGACATCCGCGCCGGAAGATGGAAGCGACGCCGCCACAGGCCATGCGAGAGACGGTGCCAGAGGACCGCATGGAGGCCCGGGTAGCACAGCAGCACCTCAAGCCGGGACCGGGCGGCCGGGTCCCGCTCCCGGTAGGCACTGATGGCTTCACGCAGAAACATGAATGCCATGCGACAATTCCGTTATGTGTTTAGGACGTGGCCACCTTATATAGGATGCATCCACGGATTGGCGCCGCCCCCGGCAAGATTCCCCGATGCGGCGCCGGTCCGAGCTAAGCTGTTTGCCCGGCAAGGTCAACGTGCCCGGCGGGCGGCGGAGTGATGCATGTTCATTGGAAGCGGTCGGAGCGACGCCTGGGCACTGCCCGGCATGGCCCGCCGCGGCAGCGACCGACGGCCCAGCCAGGCCGCGGAAAGAAGGAAGTCTGGACACCATGCCTGAGGTCATGTTCGCCGGTCCTGATGGGCGGCTTGAGGGACGCTACCACCACTCCAAGGAACCCAGCGCCCCGCTGGCGCTCATCCTGCATCCGCACCCGATGCACGGCGGCACGATGAACAACCGCATCTCCTACACGATGTACCAGTCGTTCCAGAAGCTCGGCTTCTCCGTCATGCGCTTCAACTTCCGCGGCGTGGGGCGCAGCCAGGGCAAGTACGACGGCGGCTTCGGCGAGATCAGCGACGCCGCCGCGGCGCTGGACTGGATGCAGATGGTCAACCCGAACTCCTCGGGCCTGTGGATCAGTGGCTACTCCTTCGGCGCCTTCGTGGGGATGCAGCTCCTGATGCGCCGCCCGGAGATCTCGGGCTGGGTCAGCGTGGCGACGCCGGCCAGCCACTACGACTTCGGCTTCCTCGCCCCCTGCCCCTGCGGCGGCCTGATGCTGCACGGGGATGCTGACGAGCTGGTGCCGGAAGCGTCGGTGCGGAAGCTGGTCGATAAGCTGAACACGCAGAAGAACGTCCAGGTCGATTACCGGGTATACCCGGGCGCGGACCATGTGTTCGCCAGCCACGCCGAGCATGTCGGCCAAGCCATCGAGGACCATGTCGGCCAGATCCTGGCGCGCAAGGCGATGGCGCTCGCGGCCGACTGAGCCGCCGGAACCGACCGGCCATCCAAGCCGTGGGGGGGGGGGGGGGGGGGGCCCGGCCGGGGTTGTGGGGGGGAGGGGGGGGGGGGGGAGC
>CAXTTB010000280.1:1847-5317 GCA_964246905.1 uncultured Acetobacteraceae bacterium
CGCCGGGCCCCGCGGCACGCCCCCGCCCACCCCCGCGGGGCGCCCCTACCCCGGGGCCGCACGGCTTTTTTGCGGGTCAGGCCGGCTGGAAGGTCAGCGAGACGCCGTTCATGCAGTAGCGCAGGCCGGTCGGCGCCGGGCCGTCCGGGAAGACGTGGCCGAGATGGCTGCCGCAGTTGCTGCAATGCACCTCCGTGCGCGCCATGCCCCAGGAGCGGTCCTCCGTGGTGGCGACCGCATCGGGCGTGACGGGCCGGAAGAAGCTGGGCCAGCCGGTGCCGCTCTCGAACTTAGAATCCGTCTTGAACAGCGCCTGGCCGCAGCCGGCGCAGTCATAGGTGCCGTCGCGCTTCTCGGCGTTCAGCGGGCTGGTGCAGGCGCGCTCGGTGCCGTGGCCGCGCATCACCTTGTATTGCTCCGGGGTGAGCATGGCCTGCCATTCGGCATCCGTCCGGGTGAAGGCGTAGGACTCGGCGGTCGGCTTGGCCTTGGTTGCAAACAGGGACATCGTGATCTCCTCTGATCGATGATCTTTACATGGGGATCAGGCCGCGTTGCGGGAAGGCGCTCACGGCAGGCCGCCCACGGCATCCTCCAAAAGGCCCCACGCCGCGTCGCCGTACTTGCCGCGCCATTCGCCGTAGAAGCCGCTCTTTTGCAGGGCCTCCCGGAAGGCGGCCGGGTCGGTGTCGTTGAAGGCCAGCCCGACGCCGGAGAGCTTGCCGCGCAGCTCCGCGTTGAGCTTGGCGACATCCGCCCGCTCCTCCAGCGCCGCCCGGTTGATCTCGCGGGCCACGACCTCCTGCGCGTCCCGCGGCAGGCGCTCGAAGCTGCGGCGGTTGGCCAGGAACCAGTAGCCGTCCCACATGTGGTTGGTCATCGAGCAGTACCTCTGCACCTCGTAGAACTTGGCCGTGTCGATCACCGCCAGCGGGTTCTCCTGCCCATCGACGATCCGGGTCTGCAGGGCGGAGTAGGTTTCGCTGAGGTTGATGCTGGCCGGCGCCGCGCCGAAGGCGGTGAACATGCTGGTCCAGAGCGGGCTGACCGGCACGCGCAGCTTCACGCCGCGGAAGTCCTCCGGCACGCGGACCGGCTTCGTGCTGGTGGTGGTCTGCCGGTAGCCGTTGTCCCAGATGCGGTCCATGGCGAGCAGGCCGCGCTTGGCGATCTCGCCCCGCACGTACTCGCCGAGCCTGCCGTCCATGGCCTGCCACACCTGGCCGTAGTCCTTGAACGCGAAGCCCACGCCGTTGATGCTCGCCGCCGGCACCAGGGTCGAGAGGATCAGGCCGGACATCGTGAAGAACTCGACCGCGCCGGAGCGGAGCTGGCTCAGCACGTCGGTGTCGGAGCCGAGCTGGTTGTTGGGGAACACCTTGACCTCTACCCGGCCGCCCGTGGCCTCCCCGATGCGCGCCACCGCCTCGTTCGCACGGAGGTTCATCGGGTGCGCGGCCGGCAGGTTGTTGGCGAACTTGTAGGTGAACTCGGCGGCATGGGCCGGGCGGCTGCGGATGGCGAACAGCGGCAGCGCGGCAGCGCCGGCCAGGCTGCGGCGGGTGATGGGCGGCATGGGCGCGTCCTCCGTTTTGCCCCGCCCGTACCGCAGTTCCGGCCCGGAAGAAAGGCCCGCTTGCATCCCGGCCCGGCCTCGCCAAAACTCCAGGGATCAACCGGAGGCTGCTCATGACCCCATGCATCGTTGGCTGGGCGCACACCCCGTTCGGCAAGCTGGAGGAGCCGGACGTCGAGGCGTTGATCGCCCGCGTCGCCGGCAGCGCCATCGCCGACGCCGGCATCGAGCCGGCGGAGATCGACGGGGTGTTCGTCGGCCTGTTCAACAACGGCTTCTCCCGCCAGGACTTCCCAAGCTCCCTGCCCATGCAGGACATCGAGGCGCTGCGCTTCAAGCCGGCGACCCGGTATGAGAACGCCTGCGCCTCCGGGTCGGCCGCCATCCACGGCGCGCGGGACTTCCTGGCGGCCGGGCGCGGGCGGTTCGCGCTGGTGGTGGGGGCGGGGCAGATGACGGCGCCGCCGGGTCCGCCGGTCGGCGCCACCCTGCTGGGCGCCAGCTACCGGCGGGAGGAGGGCGACATCCCCGCGGGCTTCGCCGGCGTGTTCGGCCGCATCGCCGAGCGGTATTTCCAGCGTTACGGCGACCAGTCGGACGCGCTGGCCGCCATCGCCGCCAAGAACCACCGCAACGGCGTGGACAACCCGTACGCGCAGATGCGGCGCGACCTCGGCTACCAGTTCTGCCGCACGGTCAGCGAGAAGAACCCCTACGTCGCGCCGCCCTTGAAGCGCACGGACTGCTCGCTGGTCAGCGATGGCGCCGCGGCGCTGGTGCTCACGGACGAGGACACCGCGCGGGGCATGGGCAAGGCCGTGCGCTTCCGCGCTTCCGTGCACGTCAACGACTTCCTGCCGCTGTCCCGCCGCGACCCCACCCGGTTCGACGGCGCGGCGCTGGCCTGGTCGCAGGCGCTGCAGCAGGCCGGGCTGACGCTTGCGGACCTGTCGTTCGCCGAGGTGCACGACTGCTTCACCATCGCCGAGCTGCTGGCCTACGAGGCCATGGGCCTGGCCGAGCCGGGCCAGGGCGCGCGGGTGGTGCTGGACGGCACGGCGGGGCCGGACGGGCGGCTGCCGGTCAACCGCAGCGGCGGCCTGAAGGCCAAGGGGCATCCTGTGGGTGCGACGGGCGTGTCCATGCACGCCATCGCCGCCATGCAGTTGACCGGGCAGGCCGGCGCCATGCAGTTGCCGCGGGCGGACGTGGCCGGCGTGTTCAACATGGGCGGCGCGGGGGTTGCCAACTACGTCAGCATCCTTGAGCCGCTGGGCTGAGCGCCGGCCACACGTAGCCGACTACAGATACTGCGCCAAGTTCAGGCTCTTGGCCCCGGCGATCAGTTGATACGACGTTTGCAGCTTCGTCTGCAGCAGGGAGATCTTCGTCGCCGTGGCCGCCATGTCCACGCTCTCCGCATTGTCCACCTGGGCGTTCAAGGCGGTCACGGTGTCGCCCAGTTGGGTGCGCCGCGCCGAAAGGCTGGACTGCACGTCGCCCAGCGCGCCGGACTCGACGCCGATCGCGGTCACGGCGCTGCCCAGCAGGCCGCGCGCGCGGGCCGCCGTCGCCTGCAGGTCCGGCCCGTTCGTCGCGTTGGCGAGCGTCGCCAGCGCCTTGAGGATGTCCCGCGCGTAGGACCCCGTGGTCGGCGCGGCCGAGGGGGTCAGGGTGTTGCGGTTCGCCAGCACGCCGACCTGCACCCGCTGCCCCTCCCCCACCTCGACCGTCGGCGGCGCCGTGCCGAGGGTGGCGGAGAACGGCGCCGTGGCCGTGTCGCTCGCCAGCACCGCCGGGCCGCTGGCGCCGGCGGCCGTGTCGGGGATCGGCGGGGGGGGGGGGGGGGGCCCCGCGGCCCCCGAGAACCCGCCCCGCCGGGGGGGGGGGGCCG
>CAXTTB010000281.1:0-5317 GCA_964246905.1 uncultured Acetobacteraceae bacterium
ACGCCGGCCCGGCGGCCCAACAGGGCGGCCCCGTGCGCGACCTGCTGCGCCTGCCGATGTTCGCCCGCCTCATGCTGGTCGCAGCCCTGGTCGGCGGCAGCCACGCGCTGCATGACGGGTTCGAGGTGATCCGCTGGCGCTCCGCCGGCATCGGGCCGGGCGCCGCGGGCATCCTGTGGGGCGAGTCGGTCGCGGCCGAGGTGCTGGTGTTCTTCGTGCTGGGCGGCCCCTTGCTCGACCGGCTGGGTCCCGGGGGGGCGGCGATGCTGTGCGCCGGCTCCGGCGTGGTGCGCTGGGCGACGGTGGCACAGACCGCGGCGTGGCCGGCGATGGCGTTGGTCGAGCCGCTGCACGGCTTCACCTTCGCGCTGATGCACCTCACCTGCGTGCGGATGATCGCCCGCGTGGTGCCGGTGCAGCTTTCCGCGACCGCGCAGGCCTTCTACGGCACCGTCGCGGTGGGCGCCGCGTCCACGGCGCTGACGCTGGCCAGCGGCCCGCTGTACGGCTGGCTCGGCGCGTCCGCGTTCTGGGCCATGGCGGCGCTGTGCGCGGCGGCGCTGCCGGCGGCGTATGGGCTGCGGGTGCCCGCCTCCGAAGCGGTCCCGGCCGCCGCCGGCAATCCCTGACATGCCATCACAGGAGCCTGTCGCCATAAGGGAATCTTAACTTCGTTGCGCCATCCTGCGAAAAGTCGAAGCTCCGGAACGACCATCAAGACGGGGTGCTCGGCTTCGAAAAAGGAACGCAACCCGTGAGGCAGGCCGTCTTCTCCATCCGCAGCGTGCTGATCGCCCTGGGCGCCCTCAGCATCCTGATCGCCGCCGGGCTGGCCGGCTTCGGGCTGCTCGGCATCCAGCGCCAGTTGGATGCCCGCAAGCGCATCGTCGTGTTGGAACAGGCGCTGTACAACCACAACAACGCCGACACCTTCATGGACAATGTCCGTGCCGACGTGCTGCGGGCATTGCAGAACGCGGTTGGAACGAACAAGGAAGGCAGCGACGCCATCCACGCCGAGCTTGAACACCACATCGACGTCCTGCGCACCTCCGCCGACGAGAACCTGGCGCTCCGGCTGTCCCCGGAGCTGCACGGCAGCTACGCCGAGATCGCCGGGCTGGTCACGACGTTCGTCCCTGCGGGGCGGGAAGCGGTGGAGCTGGCCCTGACCGACCCGGTTGCCGGCTCCGCCAACTTCGAGCGTTTCAGGCACAGCTTCTCGGCCTTGGAGCAGTTGATGGACCGCGTGCGGGACGTGCTGCAGGCCGAGGTGCGGCAGGTCCGGGAAGGTGCCGCGCTGACCGCGAAGCACGCGAAGTGGATGATCGTAGGCTCCGCTCTCGCCGGCATCATGCTGCTGGTGCTGGTGACAGGCATCGCGGTGCGGGTCGCTCAGGGCATCACGGCCAACCTGGCAAGCTCGCGGGAGGAGGCGCACCGCCTTGCTTTGCATGACCCGCTGACTGGGCTGCCCAACCGCGCGCTGTTCGCCGAGCGCATGGGCCATGCCCTGGCCCATGTCCGGCGCCATGGGACCAAGCTGGCGGTGCTGTGCCTCGACCTCGACCGCTTCAAGCAGGTCAACGACACCCTGGGCCACCCGGTCGGCGACGCCTTGCTGCGCGCCGTCGCCGGGCGGCTCACGGGCTGCCTGCGCGACTGCGACACCGTGGCCCGGCTCGGGGGCGACGAGTTCGCCGTCATCCAGGCCCCGCTCGTCCGGATCGAGGACGCCGCGACGCTGGCCCAACGGATCGTCACGACGCTTTCGGAGCCATACGACCTGCACGGCCACAGCGTCGTGATCGGCGCCAGCGTCGGCATCGCGCTGGCGCCTGCGGACACGGCGGATGGCGACCACATCCTCAACATGGCCGACATGGCGCTGTACCGCGCCAAGGCGGATGGGCGCGGCGTGTTCCGCATGTTCGAGCCGGGCATGGACACGAAGATGCAGGCCCGGCGCGTGCTTGAGACCGACCTGCGCCGGGCCGTGCAGGCGCAGGAGTTCGAGCTGGACTACCAGCCCTTGGTTGACCTGCTGTCAGGCCGGGTGAACGCGCTGGAGGCCCTGGTGCGCTGGCGCCATCCGGAGCGGGGGCTGGTCCGGCCCGACGACTTCATTCCCTTCGCGGAGGAGACCGGCCTGATCGGGCCGATCGGGGCGTGGGTGCTGCACCGGGCCTGCGCGGAGGCGGCCGGGTGGCCGGCGCATGTGAGGATCGCCGTCAACGTGTCGGCGGCGCAGTTCAAGTGCCCCGGCCTGGCCGATACGGTGTTCGACGCGCTCGCCGTCTCCGGCCTGGCGCCGGAGCGGCTGGAGCTGGAGATCACCGAAACGGCGTTCCTGTCCGACGCCGAGGCCACGCTGGCCGCCTTGCACAGGCTGCGGGCGAAGGGGGTGCGGATCGCGATGGACGATTTCGGCACGGGCTACTCGTCGCTCGGCTACCTGCGGAGCTTCCCGTTCGACAAGATCAAGATCGACCGGAGCTTCATCCGGGACATCGAGACCTGCCTGGACTGCAAGGCCATCGTGCGCGCGGTGACGGGCTTGGGCAGCAACCTCGGCATCACCACCACGGCGGAAGGGGTGGAGACGGCCGCGCAACTGGAGCAGCTCCGCGCCGAGGGCTGCGACCAGATCCAGGGCTTCCTGTTCAGCCGGCCGGTGCCGGCGCGGGAGGTGGCGGCGCTGCTGGGCCGGACGATGGGGGCGGCCCCGGCGGGCAGCGCCCTGGCCATGGCGGAACGCGGCGAGCCTGAACTCGCGTAGGCTGCCTACGGGCCGCGGACGCCTGCCCCCGCCCCGGCCGCCCCTGGCGATCCCTGGCCGGCCCCGTCGCGCAGGACGAACTTCTGTATCTTGCCGGCGGCCGTCTGCGGCAGTTGCGCCACGAACTCCCAGCGGCGCGGCACCTTGTGGGAGGCGAGGTGGAGGCGGCAGAACGCTTCCAGCGCCGCGCCGTCCGGGGCCGCGCCGGGCTGCGCCTGGACGAAGGCCGCGACGACCTCGCCCCATTCGGGATCGGGCAGGCCGACCACCGCCACGTTCGCCACGTCCGGGTGGGTGAACAGCACGTCCTCGACCTCGCGCGGGTAGATGTTCTCCCCGCCGCGGATGATCATGTCCTTCAGCCGTCCCTGGACGCGCACGTAGCCATGCCCGTCCATGCTGCCGAGGTCGCCGGTCCTGAGCCAGCCGCCGTCCAGCGCGGCGGCCGTCGCGTCCGCGTCCTCGAAGTAGCCGCGCATCACGCCGTAGCCGCGGGCCTGGATCTCGCCGACCGCGCCCAGGGGCAGGACGTCTCCGCCCGACGGGTCGGCGATCCGTATCTCGGTCTGCGGCAGCGGCCGGCCGACGGTCGTCATCCAGTCCGGGTTCGGGTCGTCCGGCAGGGTGTGCGTGACGTAGGGCGACGCCTCGGTCTGGCCATAGCCGATCGCCACATCGACGCCGGCGCGGTCCCGCGCCCGCCGCACCAGCTCGGGGGCGACCGGCGCGCCGCCCAGGGTGCAGAGACGCCAGGACGACAGGTCGCGCGACGCCACGTCCGGGTGGTCGAGCACGCGCAGCAGCATCGTGGGCACGCAGAGCATGTGCGTCCCGCGCTCGGCCTCGAACAGCTCCAGGAGCGTGCCGGGATCGGCGCCCGCGGGCAGGACGTGGACGCCGCCCGTTTGCAGCGCGCCCAGCGTCGCCAGGCCGCAGCCGGCGGTGTGGAACAGCGGCATCGGGTTGATCCAAACGTCGTCCGGCCCGGTCCCGATGGTCCGGGCGTAGAATCGGGCGTCGTTGCCGAGGCTCCGGTGCGTCAGCAGCACGCCCTTCGGCAGCCCCGTGGTGCCGGAGGTGTATTGGATCTGCGCCACGTCCCCGGGCGACACCGGCGGCAGCGGCACGCCCTGCCGGGCGGACGCCACCATGCCGGGCCAGTCCGCGAGGGAGACGACCTCGCGCAGCAAGGGCAGGCCGGGACGCATCTCCGCGACGGCCGCGAGCAGGCCGCGACCGCGGTACTCGGGCTGGACCAGGAGGCCGCGTGCCTTGGAATGGCCCAGCAGGTAGCCGAGTTCCCTGGCCTGGAGGGTCGGGTTGGCGGTGACGAGGACGAGGCCTGCCAGTGCTGCGCCGAACTCGGCGATCACCCACTCCGGGCTGTTCGCCGCGCAGATGGCGACGTGCTCGCCGGGCGAGAACCGCTCCAGGAGCGCGTAGGCGGCCTGTTCGGCGGCCTGGAGCAGGCCGGCGTAGCTCCATCGCCGCCGCGGTCCCGGCGTGCCGCCGTCAACGAGGGCCGTGCGCTCGCCCCATTCCGCGGCGGCGGCGCGCAGGGCATCGCCGACCGTGCGGTCGAGGATCGGCTCCGACCGGCTTCCCCAAGCGTGGGACAGCCCCTCCTTCGGGGCGGTGCCGGCTGCGCCCATGGTGGCTGCGTAGGCTGTGGGCCTCGTGGCTGGCATGGCCGGCAATCTCCAAATCTGGACTGCCGCCCGGCCTACCCCAGAATGCCCGGCAAATCCAACCCGGCGGCCCGCGCGCAGTCCAGCGCCGCCGGGTAGCCCGCGTCGGCGTGCCGCATCACGCCGCTGGCCGGGTCGTTCCACAGCACGCGGGCGATGCGGCGGGCGGCGGCCTCCGTCCCGTCGGCCACGACCACCATGCCGGCGTGCTGCGAGAAGCCCATGCCGACGCCCCCGCCATGGTGCAGCGACACCCAGGTGGCGCCGGACGCCGTGTTCAGCAGCGCGTTCAGCAGCGGCCAGTCGGACACCGCGTCCGAGCCGTCCCGCATCGCCTCCGTTTCCCGGTTAGGGGAGGCAACGGAGCCGCTGTCCAGGTGGTCGCGCCCGATCACCACCGGCGCCCGCAGCTCGCCGCCCGCCACCATGTCGTTGAACGCGAGGCCGAGCCGGTGCCGGTCGCCCAGGCCCACCCAGCAGATGCGGGCCGGCAGGCCTTGGAACCGGATGCGGCCGCGCGCCATGTCGAGCCAGTTGTGCAGGGCCGCGTTGTCCGGCAGCAGCTCCTTCACGCGGGCGTCGGTCCGGTAGATGTCCTCCGGGTCGCCGGACAGCGCCGCCCAGCGGAACGGCCCGACGCCGCGGCAGAACAGCGGGCGGATGTAGGCCGGCACGAAGCCCGGCACGTCGAAGGCGTCGGCGACGCCCGCCTCCTTCGCCATCTGCCGGATGTTGTTGCCGTAGTCGAGCGTCGGCACGCCCATGCGGTGGAACGCCAGCATGGCCCGGACGTGCTCCGCCATGGAGGCGCGGGCGGCGTCGGCGGTGCCCGCCGGGTCGCGCCCGCGCC
>CAXTTB010000282.1:0-4235 GCA_964246905.1 uncultured Acetobacteraceae bacterium
TAGACGTCGAAGAACACCGTCTCGCCCTCCCCTTGCAGGCGGATGTCGAACACGTAGGCGGCGCCGCCGTCCCGCTGCTCGCGCCGGGCCAGCAGGGTGTCGCGCCGGATCGCGGGGTCGATCATGCGCAGCACGGGGTCCTGCGCGTTCAGCGCCGCCTCGTCCGCGAAGTACAGCCGGGTCGATAGCCCGATGTTGATGCCGCGCGCCACGAGCCAGACGTTGACGTGCGGCGCCATCTTCTGCCCGTGCCGGCCCACGACCGGGCCGGGCTTGACCGTCTCGAAGCTGTACAGCCCCGTGGCGAAGTCCGTCCCCGTGCGGCCCCAGCCGCGGAAGCCTGCGTCCAGCGCGCCCTCCTGCCGGTCCGCCGGGTGGTTGTAGCGACCGGCGGCGTTGGCCTGCCAAATCTCCACCAGCACGTCCCGGCACGGCTGGCCCAGCCCGTCCAGCACCCGCCCCTCGATGCGGATGCGCTCGCCCGGCGTGTCCGGCCCGGCCAGCACGTTGCCGAACGGCTTCTCGAACATCTCGAACCCGGCCTGCTGCGGGATCAGGCCGATGTGCACGTACGGCCCCGCGGTCTGCGACGGGGTTTCCGGCAGGTAGTCGAGCGTCATGGCGTCACCCTTGCAATCACCCTTGCAGCTTGTTCTCGAACACCGTGGACCGCGTGCCGCGCAGCACGATGTCGAAGCGGTAGGCCAGGCTGTCGAGCGGCACGGCGGCGCGGAGGTCGAGCAACGCCACCAGCCGCTGCCGCGCCGCCGGGTCCGGGATGGTGTTGAGGATGGTGTCCCGGGGGATCAGCGGGTCGCCCTCGAAGTACATCTGCGTGATCAGCCGCTGCGCGAAGCCATGGCCGAACAGCGAGAAGTGGATGTGCGCCGGGCGCCAGGAGTTGACGTGGTTGCGGAACGGGTAGGCGCCGGGCTTCACGGTGCGGAAGGCGTAGCGGCCCTCGCTGTCCGTGACCATGCGCCCGCAGCCGCCGAAGTTCGGGTCGATGGGCGCGAGATAGGTGTCGTTGCGGTGCCGGTAGCGCCCGCCGGCGTTGGCCTGCCACACCTCCACCAGCGTGCCCGGCACCGGACGCCCGTTCTCGTCCAGCACGCGCCCGTGCACGACCGTCCGCTCGCCGATGGGCTCGCCGTCCTTGGCGGCGTTCAGGATCAGGTCGTGGTCGAGCGGCCCCAGCTCCTCACGTCCGAACACGGGTCCCGTGACCTCGGACAGCGAGTTCTGCAGCGACCACAGCGCGAGGCGGGGGGAGCGCAGCACGCTGGTCTTGTAGTCCGGGGTGAACGCGGGCGGGTGCTGGCCCCGGTCGCGCTGGATGAACTCGTCCTGCATCGCCGACAACTCCTTGGCTCTCCTATGCCGACTCATCCATCAGCCGCGCCACCCGGCGCAGCGCCAGCAGATAGCCCTGCGTGCCGAAGCCGGCGATCACGCCGTCCGCCCGGAGCGACACGTAGGACTGGTGCCGGAACGCCTCCCGCTTGTGCACGTTGCTGATGTGCACCTCGATCACCGGCGGCTCGAAGGCATTCAGCGCGTCCAGGACCGCGACGGAGGTGTGGGTGAGGGCGGCGGGGTTGATGACGATGCCGCCGGCGACGTCCCGCGCCTCGTGCACCCAGTCGATGATCTCGTACTCGCGGTTGCTCTGGTGGAAGCGCAGGTCGAGCCGCAGCTCGGCCGCCAGCGCCCGGCAGTCGCGCTCCACGTCGCCCAGCGTCTCATGCCCGTAGATGTGCGGCTGGCGGCGGCCCAGCAGGTTCAGGTTCGGGCCGTTCAGCACGAACACGATGCGGCTCATCCACTCCCTCCCCGTGGCCTCGTTCAGCGGCGGGCGGCCCGCACGGCACGCCCCTCGCCGACGTTACCGGGGTGGACCCGGCGCCGCAATCGCCGACCGCGCACGTATTACGCCAGCGCGGCCTCGACCTCGCGCATGGACTCCGCCAGCACGCCCGGCTCGAACGGCGAGACGAGGCCCGCCGAGCGCACCAGCCCGCCGAACGGCGCCGAGCCGCCGCGGGCGCACAGCGCCATGTAGGCGTCCAACGCGCCCTGCGGGTCACGCCGCGACCGGATCCAGAACTGGAGCGCGCAGCATTCTGCCAAGGCGTAGTCTATGTAATAGAAGGGATAGAGGTAGAAATGCAGGGTGTATTGCCAGGCGCCGCCCTGCGCGGGGTAGGCGAGGCCGCCCCAGTCCCGCCACGGCATGTAGCGCCGCTCCAGGGTGCGCCACATCGCGTGCCGCTCAGCCGGGGACGCCTCGGGATTGGCATAGACTTCATGCTGGAAATGGTCGCCGAGCGCGCACATCACCAGGACGTTCAGGAAGGAGATCAGGTGCATCCGCCGGAAGCGGTCCGCCGCCTCATCGCCCACCAGCAGGCCCGCGTGCGGGTAGGTCAGCATCTCCAGCGCCATGGAGTTGATCTCGGCCGCCTCCACGGTCGGCCAGAGATAGTCGAAGCTCGGCAGGGCACGGCTCTCGTAGCTCTGTGCCGCGTGGCCCATCTCATGGGTAAGCACCCCGATGTCGTGGTGCGTGCCGTTGAAGTTGGCGAAGATGAACGGCATCCCGTTCGTCGGGAATGCGTCGCAGAACCCGCCCGGCGCCTTGCTCGGCCGCGTCTTGAGGTCGAGGAAGCCGCCGTCGCGCATGGCGCGGTAAAGCTCGGCGAGGCGCGGGTCCATGCGGCTGAACATGACCTGCCCGGCGTCCACCAGCCCGTCGTGCCCGCCCACCGGCTTGGGGTTGCCCTGGGGGTCGATCAGCGGCTCGTCCCAGGCATGGAGCGTGTCCCAGCCGTGCTCGCGCCGCCGCTGCTCCAGCAGCCGCGTCATGAGCGGGACGACGTGCGCCTCGATCTCGCGGCGGTAGCGCGCCACGTCCGCCGGGCCGTAGTCGAGGCGCCGCATCCGCTGGTAGCCGAGCGCGGTGAAGCTCTCGTAGCCGAGGTCGCGCGCCATGCCGTGGCGTAGCTTCACGAGCTGGTCGTAGGTCGCGTCCAGCGCCGCGCCATGCTCGGCGAAGAACGCCCACTTGGCCTGCGCCGCCCGGTGCCGCACGCCGCGGTCCAGGCTCTCGGCGTAGGGCGCCAGGCCGGACAGGTTCACCACCGCGCCCTCGACCTCCAGCCGCGCCGAGGACGTCAGCCCGGTGTAGCGCGCCTCGAGCCTGCTCTCCTCCGCCAGCCGGTCCGCGACCGTCGGGTCGAAGGTGGTGACGTCCGCCTGCCAAAGCTGGACGGCGTGCGCGCCCGCCTCCCGCTCCAGCCCGGCGCGGTCAGGGTCGGCCAGCAAGCGCCGCTTGACCGCGACGTCGTGGCCCTGGGCGACGGGCTTGAGCGCGTTGGCCAGCTCGCGCCCGGCCTTCGCCTCGGGGTTCTCCGTGTCCTGGAAGAAGCGGATCAGCGCCATGGTCGTCCAGGAGGCGTGCTCGCGCCGGGCGGCGTCCCAGGCGGCCAGCGCCTCGGCCCGCCCGCCCCGGTCGAGCATGGCTTCCACGGCCGCGTAACGTGCCGCCAGGCTCTCCCGGCTCGGGGTGTCGAGCGCGATCTCGTCGAAGCGCAGCATCGGAACTGTCCATGCAGGTGCGAGGCATCACTGCATACCAGGCAGCGTGCCGGGCGCAAGGCCGCGCCGCGTCTCCGGGGCGGTTGCGGCCGCGGTCCGCGAAGCCGTGCGCGGAGACACGACGCTCAACCCCGCCGCGGCACCCGTGCCGTCGCCATCACGCGGCATGTGATCCGCAACTATGGGAATAGCGGCAGTCAGCGAGCTGGGCCGAACAGGCGGGCGTACTCGGCCTCCGGCGCGCCGTAGCACCCGCCCGCCGCCGTTTCCAGCCCGGCGCGGTCGAGCACGGTGATCCGGCCCCGCGCGTGGCCGATCAGCCCGGCGGCTTCAAGCGCGCGCACGGCCAGGGTGATGCCGGGCCGGTTCGCGCCCAGCATGTTCGACAGGAACGGCTGGGTGAGCGGCAGCTCGTCCCCGTCCAGCCGGTCGCGGGTCATCAGCAGCCAGCGCGCCAGGCGCTCGTCCATCCGGTGCCCCGCGTTGGCCAGCAGGGTGTGCGCGGTCTGGGCCATGAAGGCCTGCACGTAGCGCAGCAGCACCCTGTGCAGCGCCGGGCTGTCCGCCATCGCCCGGCGCAGCACGTCCGACGGCAGCCGCCATCCCCGCATGTCCGCCTGCACCAGGGTCTCGTGCAC
>CAXTTB010000282.1:4245-5210 GCA_964246905.1 uncultured Acetobacteraceae bacterium
CCTCGGCCTCGGCGCCGAGCACGACGGGCAGGCCCATCATCCCCTCCCGCCCGATCATGCCGGCCTCGATGCGCCGCCGCTTGTCGGGAGCGACGGCAAGCATGGAGATGATCCCGGCCTCGGGGAACAGCACATGCGCCATGGGGCGGCCCGGCTCGGTCGGCACCTCGCCCTTCGCCAGTGCCGCCGCCTCCAGATGCGGGCGCAGGAGCGCGAGGTCGTCCAGCGCGAGGGCCGCGAGCAGGCGGTTGCGGATCGAGTCCGTCAAGGAGGCGCCGGGGGAAGTCACGGGGGGCATGGATGTCTCGCCGCATGAGAAGGGCGAGAGCGCACGCTGCTGCCGGCCGCCCGCGCCCAAAATCATCATGCGGGCAATACGAAATACATAAGGCACCTGGCCAAGCATTGACAGAGGTTTATGAAGCCCCTTGTCAGTGTCAGATTTCCTACTGTTCCAGGCCGCTCACCGCGGCATCGCGAGGCGTGCCATGGTGAGTCCGTTTATCCGCAAGCTGGAAGCGTTCGGCCCCTTGCCCGACCGGGACAAGCGGGCGCTGGAGCAGGCCACGAGGCGCACGCGGCAGGTGGGCGCCGGCCGCGGCCTGGTGCGCGAGGGCGGACGCCCGGCGCAATGCCGGCTCATCCTGGAAGGGTTCGCCTACCGGCACCGCACGCTGGGGGACGGGTGCCGGCAGGTCATGAGCTTCGAGATCGCGGGCGACCTGTGCGGCCTGCACGGGGTCCTGCTGGGCCAGGCGGAGCACGCCGTCACCACCCTGACCCCGTGCACGGTGGCGACGCTGCCGCGCGAGGTGCTGACGGACTGGATCGAGAACCGGCCGGCCGTGGCGCGGGCGCTGGAATGCGGCACGCTGGTGGACGCCGCCGTGTCCCGGGCCTGGATGCTCAACTTCGGCCGCACGGCGCGCGGACGGATCGCGCATCTGCTGTGCGAGCTGCTGCAC
>CAXTTB010000283.1:0-5193 GCA_964246905.1 uncultured Acetobacteraceae bacterium
CCACCACAGGAAAGAACGCTCGATGCAGCAGGCCGCCATGCTCCAGGGGCGCAGGATCCTCGTGGTGGAGGACGACTTCCTGGTCGCGCAGACCTTGTCCGACGCCCTCCAGGAGCTTGGGGCCACCGTGGTCGGGCCGATCGGCTGGGCCGGCGAGGCGACGCTGTTCGTGCAGCGCCACAGCGCCGACTTCGACAGCGCCCTGCTCGACGTCAACCTGCACGGCGAGACGTCCTACCCCGTCGCCGACGCCCTGGCGGAGCGGCGGGTCCGCTTCGTGTTCATGACGGGATACGGGATCGAGGCCATCGACGAGGCCTACCGCCATCATCCGCGCTGCGAGAAGCCGGTCCGGATGAAGCTGCTGCTCAGCGCGCTGTCCCGCGTGGAGGACTGATGCCGACCGCGGAAGACCGTGACCTGTGCCTGGCTGGGTGCGGCGTAGGGCGGATAAGCGCAGCGCCATCCGCCACAGGGCGGCGCTGGCCCATGGCGGGAGGCGCTGACGCTTTCCCGCCCTACAAGGGCGAAATGCCTTAACAGGTCAGGACTTTCGGTGATTGGTATGATACCAGATGCCGTTTGGGGCGGCTGGCATCAGAGTCGTTTTTGGCGCGCGGTTGCCCCGTCAAGGCTGGGCCAGCTCCCGTACCAGCCGGTCCGCATGGTAGATTGTGGACAAGGCTTCCTTGAGGGCGCTGACGTCCACGGCGACGGCGCGGTTCTGTGCCGGGTCGTAGCCGAAATCCCCGCCGAGGGATTGGATGTTGCCGTCGAAGATGAGGCCCACCGCCTCGCCCTCGCGGTCGATCACCGGGGAGCCTGAGTTGCCGCCGATGATGTCGTTGGTCGTCGCCATGTCCAGGTGCGTCGCCTGGTCCATGCGGCCGGCCGCCTGCAGCCAGCTTGGCGGCAGCTTGAACGGCTCGTTGCCCGTGGCCCGGGCGAAGGCGCCGGCGAAATCGGTGAACGGCGCCACCGCCTTGCCGTCCTGCTGGTAGCCCTTGACCGTGCCGTAGGACAGCCGGAGCGAGAACGTGGCGTCCGGGTAGCCGGACGTGCCCTCCAGCGCGAACTTCGCATGGGCGATGGCCGCCGCGTTCTGGGTGACGGCGGCCTTGACGGTGTTCTCGTAGTCCGCCCGCACGGCGCGCGCCGGGCCGTCCAGGCGGCGGGCGAAGGCCAGCATCGGGTCCTCGGACGCGGCGATGGCCGCGGCGCCGCCGTCGAGCAGCGCCGTGCGCGCCTGCGGGTCGGCCCGCTTGGTGCCGTCCACGGCCTCGGCCGCGACCTGCTCCGGCGAAAGGCGGCCGAGGATGGCGCGCACGTCCGGGTCGTCGGCGCCGAGGCACTCTCGGACCTTGGTCAGCCACCAGGCGATCCGGGTGCGGTCCAGCTCGGGATAGGCCGGCGCCGCGGCGGTGATGCCGAGCCGGAGCGCCGGGGCGTTGGCGTCCTGGTACTCCTCCAGCCGCTGCGGGTCCGGCCTGCCGGCCTCGGCGGCCCAGCGGTTCAGGGCGACCGCCTGGCGCAGCGTGTCCGACGTCAGGGAGCGGGGGAGCCGTTCCAGCAGGGCGTCGCGTGGGTCGCTCCGCGGGGGGCCCGCCGGCGCCGCCCTGAGCGCGGCCCCCCCCCCGGCGGCCGGCGCGAGCGGCGGGGCGGCGCCGCCCCGCCCGCGCAGCGCGGCCTCCGCCCGCATCGCGTCGGGGATGATGGCGCCCTCCACCAGCGCCAACTGGCGGCCTTTCAGCGCCTTGAGCGTGTTCTCGGTGAAGAACAGGTCGGTCAGGGAGAACCGGCGCTGCTCCGGCCCCTTGGTGCCCAGCTCCGACAGCACGCCGCGCATCTCGGAGAACAGGGCGATCAGGAACGGCTCCATCTGGTCGCGCACGAACTCCAACTGCGCCACCGTGTCCTGCCGCTCGGTCTGGCCCGGGTTGCCGGAGGTGAACACGATGTCGCCGTCCCGCACCCCGGACCGGGCGAACCGCAGGTGCTCCGGCGAGACGAGCGGCTGGCCATGGTCGTAGATGCGGAGGAAGGCGGCGTCGATGGCGTAACGCGGGAAGGTGAAGTTGTCGGGGTCGCCGCCGAAGTTGGCGCCGGCGTCCTCGACGGCCCAGACCAGGCGGATGTCCTGGTACCGCTTGAACCTGTACAGGGCGTACTGGCCGCCTTGGTACAGCGTCACCACCTGGCAGCGCACGTCGTCCGCCGTGCCGCACGTGCTCTGCGCCTGTGCGATGGCGGCGCGCTCGGCCGCGGCGAACGCCTGGCCGGACGTGTTGGCCGTGGCGCGCTGGATCGTGGCGGTGACATCGGTGATGGCGGTCAACTGGTTCGCCTCAAGCTCGGGGCAGCGCCTCTCGTCGCCGGGCAGCGCGGCCGTGAAGCCGTTGTTGACATAATCGTGCCCGGCGTCGGACAGGGCGCCGATGCAGCCGCGGGCGCAATGGTGGTTGGTCATCACCAGGCCGTCCGGCGAGACCAGACTGGCGGAGCAGCCCTGCGCCAGCCGGATGGACGACAGGCGCACATGGTCGAGCCAGGCCTGGTCCGGCGCCCAGCCGTACTGCGCCTGCATCTTCTCGGTCGGGAAGTGATCCAGGGTCCACATGCCCTCGTCGGCGATGGCCGGGCCGCAGGCGAGGGACAGCGCGAGGGTGAGCGAGGAAACGCGCATGGGTTCTCCAGTGTTGATGACGCGCGCCGGGAGCCGACGTCGCGTCACGGGCCTGCCAGCCGCTTGGGGTCAGGCTCTTCCGCCTGCCATGAATAGATCACGTCGTTGCTGCCGGGATCGCGCCCGCTGAACCCAAGCCCCAGACGTTCCGCGTGCCTGACCGACGCGGCGTTGCGGGCGTCGATGTAGGCAACCAACGCGGCCACCTGGCGCTCCCGCTTGAGATGCGCGACGACGGCCTGGCCAGCCTCCAAGGCATAACCCTGGCCCCAGAAGGCGGAGGCGAGGACATAGCCCAGGATGCACCGCCCGGTTTGCAGAGTCGCCTGGTACGTTCCCATGTGCTGGCCGTCATGGGTGCGGATGATGGCCCAATTCAGCCATGTCTCCGCACCGTCGGGGCTTCTCTGCTTGCTGAGCCGGGCATAGCGTTCCTCAAGCATGGTGACCGAGGCCGCCGGTTGCTGGTCGATGAACCTGTAGATCGCCGGGTCACGCAGGACATCGTACAGCAGCGCCGCATGTCTCGGTGCGATTGCCTCAAGCCGCAGCCTGGCCGTTATGATGGTTCTGCCCAAAACGAAACCCCCTCGATTGGGCCAGGCGCTGCATCATACCATTTACCAAAAGTCCTGACCTGTTAAGGCACGTTGCGCTTGTAGGGCGCATAAGCGGAGCGCCATGCGCCACCGCCGGTGCGGACGAATGGCGGATGACGCTGCGCTTATCCGCCCTACCCCGCCCATAGCGAGGCACAGGTCACGATTTTCGGCAGGTGGTGTCAGAGCCTAGTCCGCGAACTGCTCGTTCCCCACCAGACCGATCTTGGTCACGTTCAGCCGCTGCGCCGCCGCCAGCACCGCCAGCACGTGCCGGTAGATCACGAGCTTGTTCGGCTTCAAGTGCACCTCCGGCTGCGGACGCTGCTGCGCCACGTCGCGCAGCTTGTCCTCCAGCGCCGCCTGCGTCGCCACCGGGGCGCCGTTCCAATACACCAGGCCGTCGAAATCCACGTCGATGTTGACCACCGGCGGCGGCGGGTCCACCTGCGCCGGCGGGGTGCCGACCGGCAGGTCCATCTTGGTCGCGTCGGTCTGCAACGGGATGGTGATGATCAGCATGATCAGCAGCACCAGCATCACGTCGATCAGCGGCGTCGTGTTGATATCGACCACGACGTCCTGGTCGTCGCCGCCGCCCGGCGCGAAGTTCATGCCCATGGTGATCGGAACTCCTATCCGCGCGGCGGCGGCTGGCTGATGAAGGCGAGGTGGTTGATGCCGGCCTTCTCGCATTGCAGGACGATGCGGCCCACGGCCTCGTAGCGCGCGTCCTCGTCGCCGCGCACGTCGATCTCGGGCTGCGGGTTGGAGGTCGAGGCCTGCTTCAGCTTGGCCAGCAGCGCGTCGCCGTCGGGCATCAACTGCTGGTCCCAGTAGATGTCGCCGTCCCGCGTCACCGCGATCACCACCGTCTTCGGCTTGATCTTGTCCGCTTGGCTGACGACCTTCGGCAGGTGGACCGGGATCGTGTGCGTCACCACGGGGATGGTGATGAGGAAGATGATCAGCAGCACCAGCATGACGTCCACGAGCGGCGTCGTGTTGATGGTCGAGACCAGGCCGTCCTCGTCGTCGTCGGGCGAGCCGACGTTCATGGCCATGGCGGGCGCCTATTCCGCGGCGACGCGCATCTGCGCCTGCCCGGACGCCGGCGCGTCCCCGACCCGGCGCCCTGACAGCAGCACCGCGTACAGGTCCGCCGTGAAGCCGCGCACGTCCTCCATCACCGCCTTGTTGCGCCGGATCAGGAAGTTGTAGCCGAGCACGGCCGGCACCGCGGTCGCGAGGCCGATGGCCGTCATGATCAGCGCCTCGCCGACCGGGCCGGCCACCTTGTCGATGGAGGCCTGGCCGGCGATGCCGATGGCGGTCAGCGCGTGGTAGATGCCCCACACCGTGCCGAACAGGCCCACGAACGGCGCGATGGACCCGACCGTCGCCAGCACCGCAAGCCCGCCCTGCAGCCGGCTGTTGACGGCCGTGGTGGCGCGGTCGAGCGACAGCGTGATCCAGGTGCTCGCATCGACCTTCTGCGTCAGGGTGCCCTCATGGTGCGTCGCGGCGGCGAGGCCGGCGTTGGCGATGTAGCCGTACACGGAGCCTTTGCCGAGCTTCGACGCGCCCTCGGCGACGCTCGGCGCGTTCCAGAAGTTCTTGCGGGCGCTGCGCCCGCGGGCGGCGAGGCTCGCCTGCTGGAAGAACTTGGTGATCATCACGTACCAGGTGGCGATGGACATGATCGCCAGGATCGCCAGCGTGGCCCGCGCCACGACGTCGCCGTTGGCCCACAGCGCCTGCAGCCCGTACGGGTTGTCGGCATTGGGGTCGGACGGCGCCCCGGCGTTGTCGGCCGTCGCAGCAGGAGCGGCCGCCGTGTCCGGCGCGGCCTGGGCCGGCGCGGCCGGGGCAGGCGATGCCGGGGCAGGCGATGCCGGGGCAGGCGATGCC
>CAXTTB010000284.1:0-5189 GCA_964246905.1 uncultured Acetobacteraceae bacterium
TCCTTGCCGTCCGCGCTGCCCTGGAACACCTGCACCTTGGACGGGGCGGTGCGGGCCGCGCCGCTGCTCAGCGCCGGGGACACGTCGCCGGCCCAAGTGACGCCCGTGTTCACGCCGGCGCCGACCGGGCGGCCGGGCGTGGGGGCCGTGACGGTCAGCGCCGGGATGGGCGAGGATGCCGCTTGGGTCGCGCTGGCGGGGCGGCGGTCGGCCGACAGCACGGACAGCGACAGCTTGCCGAGCCGGCCCGCCACCAGCACGCGCTCCACCTGCGGCGCGGTGACTTCCAGCGTGGCGGTGCGGTCGGTGCGGTTGTTGCCGGCCGCGGCGGCGGCGCCGTCCGGGGACTGGCCCTGGACGATCTGCTGGTCCATGGCGATCACCCGCGCGTCGCTCAGCACGGTTTCCGCCGCCACCCGGTGCCCGGCCGCAAGCGCCGGGTCGTCCATCGACTGGGTCAGGATCAGGTCCACGCGGTCGCCCGGCCAGATCAGCCCGGCGGTGCCGCTCACGGCGTCCACCGCCACCGTGACCGCGCGCATGTCCGGCGCGAGCACCGCGGCGAGGAAGCCGTGGTCGCCGGGGTGCACCACGTCGGTCGGCAGGATCGGCTGGCCCTCGCCCAGGCTGCGGCGCACCAGGGCGCCGGTCAGGATGCCGCGGTTCTGCGGGGTGTCCAGGCTGGCGCCGGAGGGCACGTCGGCGCGCACCGTGTCCTGCGCGGCGAGGTCCTCGGGCTTGATGAGCGACCCGGCGCGCATCCCGTGCGCGGCGACGAGCATGGCGGCCTTGGGGGGCGGCGAGGGCGTGTCCGCGGCGGCGACGGCCGGCGCGGACGGCGTGAGCAGCGTCCAGGCGACCAGGCCGCCGCCGATGACGCCCACGGCCAGCATTGCATAGAGCGCGATCCGGAGCAGCATGGCGACCTAACCTGTTAGAACAGAACCAGCAGCGCGCCGGCGGCGATGGCGGAGGCGTACGGCACCGGGCCGCGGCCATGGATGCGTCGGCGCTCCTCCCACAGGATGCCGCGCAGCCGCCCGGGCGGGCAGTCGTCCCCCGGCGCCGCCAATGCCCAGCCCAGCGCCAGGTACAGCACTGCCAGCACGCCGCCCGCGAGCGCCACGTCCAGCAGCATCACCCCGGACAGGCCCGGCGGCGCGAGCACCCCGCACGCCGCCAGCAGCTTCACGTCCCCCCCGCCCAGCCAGCCGCGGCGCCAGCAGAACCCGGCGCCGAAGAGGATCAGGACGCAGGCCAGCAGGCCCGGCACCAGGCCGCCGTCGAGCGATCTGATGCCGATGCCGAGTGCCAGGAGGGCCGCCGACATCCAGTTGGGGATCGTGCGGAACGCGATGTCGTTCAGCACGGCTGCCAGGAGGATGGCGGCGCTTAGGGTTGTCAGAAGCAGATGGACGAGTACGGATAGCACTTTCTCGATCCGGCACGCAGCCATATGCAAGAGGTATAAGTTACTTGCTGTTACTGGGAGCCTTTATAGCCGTCGTATTGAATTGCGCGCCGATGTTGGTAAACGTTGAGCCGACGGCCCCGCCGAGAGTGGTGACTCCCGAGATGATTGCTACCGCAATCAGAGCGGCGATAAGGCCGTACTCAAGCGCGGTCACGCCCTTTTCGTCGCGCACCATAGCCGTCACTATGTTCCGAAACTTCAGCATGATGCTCCAAGCTCCCGCTGTTGAACCTGTTAAATAGTAGTAACAGCATACCCACTGATGCCAGCAATATCTTGTTATTTCTTCGTAAGAAAATGTCACGCGGATGGAACTCCCAAGTGTTAGGCCGTGTAGTCACTGGTCCTGCTATCCGCATGGCTGCGATGGCGCAGCCGCTACCCGGCGCGGAGCGTGTCGTCCGCTAGGCCGCATTCCGTTGCTCCCGCTCTGCGCGAGGGTGCGAAGGGATGCCGGAGCTGCCCGACGAAGCTTTTAGGGAAATGCGGGTCATCCACCCCGTAGCGGTCGGGCCGATGTTCCGCAGGCAGGTAAAACGTGCCGAACAGGAGGTCGTAGAGCGGAAATGTGCCGGCAAAGTTGCTGCTTCCGCCGCGTTCCGCGCTGGTGTGATGCCACCGATGATACACCGGGCTGACCAGCACGTAGCGGAACACCCCGAAATCCCAATCGAGGTTCGCGTGCACCAGCGCCGAGGAGCCGACGGTCCAAGGCATGAGCCAGGCCAACACCTCCGGCGGGACGCCCAGCAGCAGCATGACGACATCCGCCAGGGTGCCGTGCAGAATCTGATCGACCGGGTGGAACCGCGATGCGGAGGTCCATTCCAAGTGCTCGGACGAGTGGTGCACGGCGTGGAAGCGCCACAGGCGCGCCCCGTGGAACAAGCGATGCGTGACATACATGATGAGATCGTTACCCAGCAGGTAAAGCGCCACCTGCGGCCAGAAGCCCAAGCGGGCCAGCGGCCCGATCCCTTTCGTGAAGAAGCGATCGAGCGCATTAGGGTCGTTGATGCCGTAGAACGCAGCGATGCCGATAACGAGCATCGCGATTTGCGCGAATTTGTAGAGCAGTTGCGGCATGAACGCCCAGCACAGGTCGGTCGAAAGGTCCGGCTTGCGCCACCATGGCGGCGCCTTGTTGCAGGCGGCGAACAGCGCCGAAATCGCCGTGAACACGGCGGCGAGCACGGCGAGGTTGCGCAGGGTCGGCCAGGTGGACGCGGAGAGCTGGGCGAGAACCGTTTGGATGGTCAGCATGACGGAAACCCTTTACCTGGCGGCGCGACTGGTCGCTGCGCGGATCTGCGCCACGGCCGCGCTGATCTTGATCGCCATTAGGGCGTCGCCCCTGGCGGCAGAGGCACGGCGCGGGTCGCCCGCCACGCCATGCCCGGACCATGACAAAGGACCGGAAGGAAGGCGGGAGAGATCGACCCCGCCGGGATGCACGGCCATCAGTTCCGAGGTGTCGGCGATCGTCGCGTGCTCGCCGATGGCGGCATCAGGCTCGCCCTGCGCCCGCAGGAACGCCATTTCCTCGGCGTCGGCATAGAACGATTCGACGGCCAGTACCTTGGGACCTTTCCCGCCCCACTCGGCGGAGAGCCTGGCGGCGACCTCAGCTTGCGGGGCAAGCGAGCCGCCATGGTCGGCGATGAAGCAAACCGCGCTGAAGCCGGCGAGCTTGAAGCTGCGTGCAATGCCTTCCAGCAACGCACCGAACACGGGGGCAGGCACGCCCACCGTTCCGGGAAAGGCCAGGTTGCCCGTGGGCGGGTCGTAATCGCCTTGCGGCACGTAGGACAGGACGGGGGCTACCAGGGCGTCGCCAAGCTCCTCCGCGATCCGCCGGGCGGCGTAGGCGACGATGCGGTCATGCTTGCTAATGATCATATGCGGGCCGTTCTGCTCCAGCCCGCCGCTGGGCACGATTACCGTGCCGAACCCGGCCGCCACGGCGTCGCGCACTTCCGGGGAGGTCATGTCGGCGATCTCCCGCGTCATCGGCAGGGCGTGCGCCGACCGCCACAACCCGGCAGCCACCGCGCTGAGGGCGCCCGCCCCAGCGAGGACCACATAGCGCCGGCGCATCATGTCTTCCACCCCTGGCCTGACGAGGCAGCGTCCGCTGACCCGCACTCGGTCGTGTGGACCACCGCCACCTTGTCTGCATAGAGCCTGCACCAACGCGGCAGGGCATCCATTAACGCCACCACGGGGCTATCCGGTTCAAGGATGGTCCAGCGTACCTTGTAGTCGCGGAGCGTCGTTTCCAGCGCCGTCTTGTTAGGCGCGCTGGCCGTGACGTATCGCTGAATGAACGCATCGCCATACAGTTCCGCCCGCCCGTCGATAAACGGACGAATATGAGAATAGATCAAGTAGCCGCCGAAGTTGTAGGCGTTGAACACCGGCTCCGCTGCCAGCGCCGAGGGCACATGAGCGAGTGCCGAGACAGGGGCCGACGATCTGTCCACCCACGCGACCGGCAGCAGCAGCCGCACCGCGACCAGCCCGGCCATAGCGGCCAGCCCGCCCGCGCGAAGACGGCCGTCGGCGGGAGCCTCCGGCTCCCGTGTCAGGGCCGCACCCAACGGTTCAGCGATCAGCAGCGGCACAATCATGCCGACCAACATCTGATGGCGTGTGTGGTGCAGCGACATATGCAGAAGGCCCAGCAGCAGCATCAAGCGCACTGGCGGCAGGCGTGCCCCGCGCGTAAGCGCCACATACAGGCCGGCGACCAGCACCAGTTCCAAAGGTTGGATGACCGCAAACGCCGGCGGCTGCCATTCGCTGATGTGTTCCAGAGCGGCCATGCCGACGAGCTGGAACGGGAACAGCAGCCCGGTCAGACCATGTGGCGTCAGGGTGGCGGCGGTCGCCGCGGCCAGCAGGAAGCTGCCCCAGCGCGCCAGCACGGAACGCCACGCGGCCGGCTCCGCCAGCGCCGCTTCCAGCGTCAGCGGGACCACCAAGAACAGCCCGAGCATGAAGCCACCGTGCAGGTTGGCCCAAAGGCACATGATCGGCAGCAGGCGCCAGGGCGGGGCGTGCTCGTCGCTCCGGGCGATGAACAGCCCGGCAACCCATGTTTCCAGGACCGGCAACGCCAGGACATGGGGACGTGCGAGCAGCAAAGGAATGACGCAGCAGCCGGCGAGCAGCAGCAGCAACAGGCTTGGTCCCGCCGGCAGCCAGTGCCCGATGTGCCGGGCAAGCTGGAACAGGGCAAGTGCTACCGCCAACGCGGTCAGCACGATGACGCCGCTCCAACCGGCCAGGCGGAACGCCGCCGCCATCAGGACCTCCGACAGCCATTCGTGCGCCGCCCAAGGGGCGCCGGCGAAGGTGTAGGAGAAAGGGTCGGCGTGGGGCACCGCTCCGTGTGCTATGATCCAATCGCCAACGGTCACATGCCAGAAGCTGTCCCCGTCCCTCAGTACGATTGCCGGAACGAACAAGGTGATTGCGAGCATGGTGGTGGCCGCGATCCAGGCGGGGAGCAAAGCCGGCATATGCGACGCGCTTAGCCTGGAAACCGTTTGCGGAAATACGGCGTAGCTCATACGTTGCAATATCGCACAGAAAAACGCGCGGGAATAGAGCTCAGGGCCGCATCGGCGGGAAACCCGGACGCCTGATGCCGGGCGACCCATTGCCCACCCGCCCGCACCCGGGCACGATGCCCGCCGCACACGACGCGGAG